>JANNPG010000014.1:0-2425 GCA_031399805.1 Betaproteobacteria bacterium
AACAGCTCGCTCCGGATCACGAACGCGAACGCGCCGCCGATCATGAACATCAGCAGCGAGAACACGAGGTACATCGTGCCGATGTCCTTGTGATTCGTTGTCGTGAGCCAACGCACGATACCCTTCGGCGGTCCGTGCGCGTGATCGTCGTGGCCCGCGGCCGCGATACCGTGTGCCATCTGCGTCACTCCGTCGCGGCGAGCGTCGCGCCCGCCGCCTCTTGTTTCTTACTCAACAACCAGGCGTCGAACTCCGCCTTCGGCTTTGCGACGACGACGATCGGCATGAAGCCGTGATCAGCGCCGCAGAGCTCTGCGCACTGGCCGCGATAGGTGCCGGGCTTGTCCTCATCGACCGAGATCCACATCTCGTTGATGAATCCGGGGATCGCATCGCGCTTCATGCCGAAGTCGGGTACCCACCAGGCGTGAATCACGTCATTGGCAGTGACGATGATGCGGACTTTCTTGCCGACCGGCACCACCACCGGATTATCGACTTCGAGCAGGTAGTTCACGCCCTTGGGCGCATTGCCTTCGAGCTGATCGCGCGGCGTGGCGAGACTGCTGTAGAAGCTGATGCCCTCCTGCAGATAGTCGTAGCCCCATTTCCACTGGTAGCCGGTGACCTTGATCGTCAGGTCGGGATTGGAAGTGTCCTTCATGGCAATGATAGTTTTAGTCGCCGGATACGCCATGCCGATCAGGATCAGGAACGGCACGATGGTCCACGCGATCTCGACGGCGGCGTTCTCGTGGAACTCCTCGGCTTTGTGGCCGGCCGCCTTGCGGTGCATGATAATGGCGTAGAACATCGCGCCGAACACCACCACGAAGATCACCAGGCAGATCACGAAAATCAACGTATGCAGATCGTAGATCTCGCGCGCGATAATGCTTTCCGGCTGCGGCAGGTTGTACTGATTGGCGTTCGCCAGCGCCGGCGCCGACGTTGCGGCTGCCACCAAACGCTTTGCCCACTTACCCATCATGCTTTAATCCAAAGGCGAACATCCGGTTGAACGTTGACAGGGAGTTGTTGCAGCGCGCGATGCAGGTATATTCCGTTTCCTGCCCAAAACTGCACTCCATCTCGGCGGCCCCTGTGCGGGCGCTAACACCCGAAAAAACATGCGAAATTTATCACACAGCGCCCGTTCTAAGCAACCAAAGTGCAAGCACGTCCCCGACATCGCTTGAAGCTGCCCAAGAGCAGGGCGGTTAGTTCGCGTGCGCGCGGGCGCTTGCCTGAACGGGCCGGGAAGGTGCAATATTTGCCAATTGAACGCATAGGGTCAAAGCCTGAAGTGCGGACACATTTCCAACAACAACCAGGGAGGAATCGACGATGAGAAAGAGGCTCTATTTCATGCTGCCGGACTGCCCAATCGCGCGTAGCATGCTCGACGAAATGCTGCTCTTGCGCATCGAAGAGCGTCACCTCCATTTTCTCGCCAACCGCGGCACGCTGCCCCATGATATGCCGGAGGCGAGCGTGCTGCAGAAAACCGACATCGTGCACGGCGCCCAGATGGGGCTCGTTGTCGGTGGTGTTGCCGGCACGCTCGGTGGGGTGCTGGTGGTGCTGTTGCCGCCGGGTGGAGTCTCGGTACAGCTGGTGACGATATTGATCACCGCGCTGCTCGGCGGGTTCTTCGGCGCCTGGGTATCAAGCATGGTCGGCACCCAGGTGCCCAACTCCAGGCTTAAGGCCTTCCATGCCGACATCGCGCGCGGCAAGGTGCTGATGATGGTGGACGTCCCGTTTAGCAGAATCCGGGAGATACGCCAACATGTCGCGCAGCGTCACCCGGAAGCGGAGTTCGGCGGCATGGAGCCGGTCGTCTTTGCGTTGCCGTAAGCGACTTGGCAACTGGATTAACCGCACAAGTACCAGTCCGCTACCAGCAGGTTATAGCGCGAAGATACGGGTGAGCACATAAATGATGTACGATACGCAAGTGTGACGAGTGCGCCGTAACTGCGGCGCCGCAGCAGTTTTACTTTTAACCGTATGGAGACCAGTCAAATGAAGCAAACCCGTATCAATACCGGCCGCCGTTCTTTTCTCAAGGCAGGTTCACTGGCGGTGGTGTCGGCCGCGATTGCAGGCAGCGTCGGCAGTGCCGCCGCGCAAGGCGCCAAGTTGGACGAGAAGGACACCCAGGCACAGAGCCTCGGCTACAAGCACGACGCAACGAAGGTGGACAAAGCCAAGTTTCCGAAATACGTGGCCGGACAGACCTGCGCGAACTGTACGTTGTATCAGGGCAAGCCAGCCGACGCCTGGGGCGGCTGTACGATCTTCCCGGGCAAGCAGGTGGCGGGGAAGGGTTGGTGTTCGGCGTGGGTGAAGAAGGCTTAACTGAAACAAATATCTCTCAAATTCAGCCTCATGATGACAGCCGTCGCGCTTGCCGCGATGC
>JANNPG010000038.1:0-8312 GCA_031399805.1 Betaproteobacteria bacterium
GCCCGCGTGGGCCGCTGAATTCGATTGCGACAGCTGGGCGCAGTTTTTCCTCAAATACATCGTCGCCCACCCCGCGGTCACCTGCGTGATTCCCGGCACCGGCCAAGCGCGCCATATGGTCGACAATCTCAAAGCCGGCAGCGGACGGCTGCCGGATGCGGCGACGCGCCGGCGCATGGCGGAATATATGGACCGCCTATGACGTTTGCTTTCGGGTAGCTTACGACGTATCGTATCAGGCGTTTTACCCTCATCAACCAAAGGAGACGTCATGTCAGCACTGAAGAGAATCACGCAGGCTCTATGCGTCACGTCGTTCGCGCTGTTCGCTGTGCAGGTTTCGGCCCAGGATCAACGACCCGGCTACGGCCCGGCCATCAACATCTCGGCCGCGAAAAAGATCGCCGCGGGAGTCGTCGCCGAATGCCAGAGCAACAAATGGAATGTTGCCGTCGCGATCGTGGATACCCACGGAAGCCTGGTGTACTTCGAGCGCATGGAGGACACGCAGACCGCGAGCGTGAAGATCGCCATCATGAAGGCGGAGGCCGCGGCCACGTATCGGCGCCCGACCCGCGCATTTGTGGATGCGATCGCCAAAGGCGGTCCGGCAATCATGACCCTGCCCGGCGTCGTGGCAAGTCCCGGCGGGTTGCCAATCTTCGTCGGCGGCAAGGTCATTGGCGCCGTAGGAGTAAGCGGCGTGACCGGCGACCAGGACGAGCAGTGCGCCAAGGCCGGGCTCGGCGCAATGTAGTTGCGGCAAAACATAGCCGTGGGAACGGGGCCGCAACGGCCCCGTTTTTTCGCCCGCCATTCCGTTACCCCGGCGTGCCCGCGACACGGCATAATCACGGCCCATGAGCGCGCGGTTTTTCCGTTTAGCATCACTGATCGCGGCATTGAGCTGCCTGCTGCTCACCGGCTGCACCGCGTTGCGACTCGCCTACCCGCAGGCCGACATCCTTCTGGGCTGGCGCGCCAATACCTATTTTGATCTCGACCGCGAGCAGCGCCGCGAATTCTCCGCGCGGCTCGACCGCCTGCTCGCCTGGCACCGCTACGAACAACTGCCCGAATATGCAACGTTCCTTACCGTCGCCATCGCACGGGCAGAGCACGGACTGAAGACCGAGGACATCGCCTGGTTCGTCGACGGCGTCAGGGCGCGCTACCGCGTGATCGTCAACCGCGGCGTAAGCGACGCGGCCGCGATATTGGCGACGCTGACACCGGAACAGATCGTCGCACTGCAGAAGCAGTTCGAAAAAAACAACCGGAAATTCGCAAACGAACACGAACTCGACGGCAGCGCCAAAGAGCGCAAGCGCGCGCGGCTGAAAAAAACGTTGAACCAGATCGAGGATTGGACCGGCAACCTCAGCGACGAGCAGGAGGCAAAAATCGCAGCACACCTCGACTTGATACCGTTGATCGAGCATCTGCGCTATCGTGACCGCATGCGGCGCCAGCGCGAGTTCGTCGAACTGCTCAAACAGCGCCAGCCCGAACTCGAATTCGCAACCCGCCTGCACCAGTTTTTGCTCGACTGGGACCGCGGTCGTGCCGCGGAATACGCGCAGTTATCCGCGGAGGTTTTCGACCAGCGCCTTCATTTCTACACGGCGGTCGATAAGCTGCTCACCCGCGAGCAGCGCCAACGCGTGCTTACGCGTCTGCAGAAATTCGCCGATGACTGCAAAATGCTGTCAGCGCGGCCAGCGGCTCACACCGGTGACAGGAGCGCGCAGACGGCTATACTTGCGCTTTTTTAACTACCGCCCGACATGCCCGCCTATTCCAGCCGCATCGCCTCCAAGCTGCCCGCCGTCGGCACCACCATATTCACCGTGATGTCGCGGCTCGCGCAGGAGCACAACGCGATCAACCTGTCACAGGGGTTTCCGGATTTCGACTGCGCGCCAAAACTGCGCGAGCTCGTCACCAAGTATTTCAACGCCGGGTTGAATCAGTACCCGCCGTCGGCCGGCATCATGGCGCTGCGCGAACGCGTCACGGAAAAAGCCGCGACGCTGTACGGCGCGCACTACGATGCCGAGTTTGAAGCGACCATCGTGCCGGGCGCGACCTACGGCATCTTTACCGCGGTCACCGCATTCGTCCGGCCCGGCGACGAAGTGATCCTGTTCGAGCCCACGTACGACAGTTATGCGCCCGCGGTCGAAGTCAACGGCGGCACCCCCGTTTACGTGCGGCTGCAGTATCCGGACTACAGCATCGACTGGCAGGCAGTGCAGCGCGCGATCACGCCAAAGACGCGCATGATCGTCATCAATACGCCCAACAATCCGACGACCAGCGTGTTTTCGGCGGAAGACATGCGCGCATTTGAAAACATGCTGCGCAATACCGGCATCATCGTCGTCGCCGACGAGGTGTATGAACACCTCATCTATGACGGCCACCAGCACCAGAGTGTGGCGCGTTTTCCGGGACTCGCGGAGCGCAGCTTCGTGGTGTCGTCATTCGGCAAGACCTACAGCGTCACCGGCTGGAAAATGGGATACGTGCTCGCGCCCCGGGAATTGATGAACGAGTTTCGCAAGGTGCACCAGTACAACGTGTTTGTCACCAACGGCCCGCTGCAATATGTGCTGGCCGAATACATGGCCGACCCGGCAGCCTACCTGTCGCTGGCGGCGTTCTATCAGCAAAAACGTGATTTCTTTCTGTCCGGCATCGCGGGCTCGCGCTTTCGCGTGCTGCCCTCGCGCGGCACGTTTTTCCAGAACCTCGCGTACGACGCGATCAGCGACGAGAAAGATACCGATCTCGCGGTGAAACTCACGAAAGAAAAAGGCCTCGCCTCAATTCCGCTGTCGGTGTTTTATCACGACGGGCACTGCGACAAGGTGCTGCGCTTTTGCTTCGCGAAATCCGAACAGACTCTCGCCAAGGCCACCGAGATACTGCGCGGGATCTAGAACCAGCATTCGGGATTCAGACATTAGAGCTGGCTGGGCAGGATTCGTTTCTTCGCCTCTCGCCTCACCTTCATCTACTTGATCCAGCTGATTTCCCGCGCAGTCTTCGCGCCTATCATCGTCTCGTCGAGGCCGTGCGGCGTGTCAGCCCGCGTTGCCGACAACGGGATGCGCCCCGCCATGAGTTCGGCCCGGCTTTGCGGCAACAACGGGTTGGCAGCGGGTTCGGCATAGCCGTCGGGGAACAGCGGCTGGTTGTTCGCGGGATCGTACTTGTCGCTGGCGCCGAAGGTATGCAAGAGTTCGTGCGCGATCACCACCTGGTTGCCGCCTTCCATCTCCGCGCTCGCGAACGCATTGACCACGCCGATCAACCCCTGCCGCAGTCCGACGGAATGTTGCAGGCGCGCATTCGGCAGCGGCGCGAAGTAACTGACAAACATGCGCACATGCGGCTTCGGCCCGCTGTAGCCGTCATGCCGCCACGCCCAGAAGCGCAGCTGCAGACTCCACCACATCACCTCAACCCGGCCGCCCTGCCGCGGCGGTTCGGGCGGCGTCGCATCCACGCGCGGCGCGAGAAACATTTCGACCGGCGTGCGCAGCGGCAAACCGTGAGTGCGCGCCTGCTCGCGCATGAATAGCGCGAGCGGTTCGAAAGCGTCGCGTCGCAGGCTCTGGATATAGCCGTCGGCCGCCGCGCTGCGGTCGCCATTGATCGGATAAACGACGACGCGCAGCGGCTCTTTCCAGTCCGTCGTGCGCGCACGCGCGATCCACGCGCCCTGCGCGACCGCAATGAGCACGAACAGCAGCAAACCGATGCGGAGCACGCGCGCCATGGGAAAATATCAGCAGTGGTGGCTTAAACCCGCCGGCAGGACTTAAAATCCCACCCTCGACATCAAACAAGGAAATACCATGCAACGCATTATCGCCTGCCTCGCCGCAATTTTGTGCGCTGTCGCGGCCACCGCCGCGTTCGGCCAGCCGTATCCGAGCAAGCCCATCCGCATCGTCGCGCCGTTCGCGCCCGGCGGCGGCACCGACCTGATTGCGCGCGTCGCCGCGCAAAAAATGACCGAAGCCCTCGGTCAGCAAACCGTCGTCGAAAACCGGCCCGGCGCCGGCGGCGTGCTGGGCGTGGAACTGGGCGCCAAGGCGGCACCTGACGGCTATACGTTCACGCTCATCGCCGGCAGTTATGCGGTCAACCCCAGTCTGTTCAAACTCGCCTTCGACCCGGTCAACGACATCACGCCGGTGATTCAGCTGTCGCAGGGGCCGTTCCTGGTCGTGGTGCATCCGTCCCTGCCGGTCAAGAACATCAAGGAACTGATCGCGCTCGCCAAAGCGAAACCGGGTCAGCTCACTTTTGCCTCGAGCGGCGCCGGCAGCATCACCCAGCTCGCCACCGAACTCTTCGCCGACATGGCGGGAATCAAGATGATCCACATCCCGTACAAAGGCACCGGCCCCGCGCTGACCGACACGATGGCGGGCCAAGTGCAGATATTGTTCGGCAGCGTCGGCGCCACGCTGCCGCAAATGAGCAGCGGCCGCCTGCGGGCGATCGCGGTCACCACGGCCAAACGCATCGCCGCCGCACCCGAGGTCCCGACGATTGCCGAAGCGGGCGTCAAAGGCTATGAGGTGATCCTGTGGCACGGCCTGATCGCGCCGAAGGCATTGCCGAAGCCGATTCTCGATCGCGTCAACAGCGAACTCAACAAGGCCTTGCAAGCGAAGGATATGCAGGACCGGCTCGCGGCCGACGGCGTATCCGCGGCGGGCGGCACGCCCGAGCAATTCGCCGCCCTGATCAAGAAGGACATCGAAGTCTGGCGCAACGTGGTGAAGAAAGCCGGCGTTAAAGCCGAGTAACCGCGAATCCTCTGCGCGCCGACGGGTGCGCCGCGTCTACGACCTTGCCGCCAGAAAAGTCCCCTGGCATTTTTTGGTACCGCAGCGGCAGGCATAGAGCCGTTTGATCGCCGGCGTGTAGCGGTCTTCGATCACCAGGTTGTATTCATAGGAAAGTTCGTCGCCGGCCTTGATGTTGCGGATGGCGTGGATGTAGAGACGGTCGTCTTCCTCGACCGGCTCGCAATTCGGACTGCAGCTGTGGTTGATCCAGCGCGCCGAGTTGCCGCCGCGATAAGCGTCGATCACCATTTCGTTGTCGAGCAGAAAGAGGAAGGTGTGGTTGGTGTCGTCCGCGCCGTAACGGTCGTCGGCCTCTTCTTCGGTGATGACACTGCCTTTGTATTCGATGATGCGCTCGCCTTTGGTTATCCCGCGCGCGGCAAATACACCCTTGCCGTGTATCTCGGAGCCGCGCACGATGATGGGGCTCTTGGTCTTGCCGGTCTTGCCCGTCGTGCCGGACTTGCTCGTCGTGCTGGTCTTGCTGGTCTTGGCAGGCATGCGTGAATTTTCCTGGAATGAAAGGCGCGTATTCTAACCAATTGTCGCGTCATTTGTGCGACGCATTTGCGTTGCTGTCAGCGCGCGTGCACCGACAACACGCCCACCACGACGCGCAGCCACGCTGGTAACGCCGGCAGCCGGCGGCGGGAAGGCGATTGCAGACGGCACTACAAGACGCCGGATAATCCGCCGTCGACGTTGATGCAGGTCCCCGTCACATAACTTGCCGCATCCGAAGCGAGAAACGCGATAACGTTGGCGACTTCCGCCGCTTCCCCCATGCGCCCGAGCGGCACGCTTTTGCCGGTTTGCTTGTAATGTTCTTCCACGCTCAGGCCGGTGTGCGCCGCGCGCCGCTCCTGCTGCATGGATTTGATTTTGCCCACCGCCACCGCGTTGACCAGAATATTGAACGGGGCAAGTTCCTTCGACAGCCCCTTGGTCAGCGCCAGACCCGCCGCCCGGCTGACCGTCGTCGGAAACTGCGCGGCGCCGGGTTGCTTGGCGGCGACCATATTGAGGTTGATGATGCGGCCCGCGCCCTGCTTTTTCATATGCGGCAGCGCCGCCCGCGCCGTGCGCACCTGCGCCATGACCTTGATCTCGATGTCGTGCGCAAACCCGGCGTCGTCCACCTTGTCGAACGCCGCCTGCCCGGTGCCGCCCGCATTGTTGACGACGACGTCGATGCGCCCGAAACGGCGCACCGTCTCTTCGATGAAGCGCTCCATGTCGCCCGCCTTGGCCGCGTCCGCCACGACCGTTAGCACTTCAGCGCCGAGTTTTCGGCATTCGGCGGCCTTCAGTTCCATCACCTCGGCGCGGCGCGCGCAGATGGCGACCATTGCGCCAAGTTCGGCGACGCGCGTTGCGGTCGCACCGCCGATGCCCTCGCTGCCGCCGGTGATCGCGACGACCTTGCCCTTCAGACTCAACTGCATAGCTTGTTCCTTTTTAATAGAGTATGGATGATTCGGTGATTGAGTGAGTGATTGAGTGATTGAGTGATTGAGTGATTGACAGTCACTCAATCACTGAATCACCTAATCACTGCTCTTAATTCCCGCCGCTTTCACGAGCTTGCCGAACCGCGCGAGGTCGTTCCTGATCAGCGTGGTGAGTTCGTCTGGTGTGCCGCCGACCGGATTGAAACCGAGCGTGACCAGTTTTTCGCGCACGTCGGGCAGCGCGAGCGTGCGCGTGATGTCAGCGTGCAATTTGACGATGACGTCCTTCGGCGTGCCTGCGGGAACGAGATAGCCCGTCCACGAATCAAAATCGAAACCCGGCACGCCGGCTTCCGCGACAGTCGGCACGTCGGGCAGCGTCGGCGAACGCCTGGGACTGCCGATTGCGAGCACACGCAGCCGTCCCGTCTTCAGATGCGGCACGACGTTGGAGACGCCCGCAAACATCATCGGCACCTGCCCGCCCAGCACGTCGCTGAATGCGGGGCCGAGGCCCTTGTACGGCACGTGGATGATGTTGATGCCGGTATCGACGCGCAGCATTTCCATCGGCAGGTGCTGCGCGCTGCCGGTGCCGCCCGACGCGTAATTAAGCTGGCCCGGGCGGGCTTTGGCGAGCGCGATGAGCTCTTTGATCGACTTGACCGGCAATGACGGGTGCACGACCAGCACCACGGGTATCGTCGCCGCCATGGTGACCGGGGCGAAATCCCGCAGCGCATCGTAGGGCAACTTGGCGTAGAGATGCGGATTGACCGCAAGTGTCGCGATATTGCCCAGGTGCAGCGTGTAGCCGTCGGCCGGCGCCTTGGCCGCCGCTTCGGTGCCGATGATGCCGTTGGCGCCGATGCGATTGTCGATCACCACCTGCTGCCCCCATGCATCGGACATTTTCTGCCCGAGCACGCGCGCCAGCGTATCGATCGCGCTGCCGGCGGTGAAGGGCGTGATCACACGCACCGGTTTGACGGGATAATTCTGCGCCTGCGCAATTGCCGCGGCGAGCAGCAGACACAGGCCTTGCACCACTCTCATCATAAGCGCCTCATTCCTGAAAACGTCACTGCAGCCATCATAACGCCTACCGGGCGCGGCTGACAGCCAGGACGCGGTTTTTGCCGGCCGCGGTATGATGGCGGCCGTGATTGAACCGCTGCACGTGCAATGCACAAGCGCGCCGGAGCGGATAAAATCGGCCGACCGCCTCCAGGACAGGACCATGCAAAAACTATTTGATGAAGAAACGCACTCGGCATTGCAGCAGCTGATGGACGAGACGATCGAAGCGCTGCAACTGGCGAAAGCGAGCCCCGACGTTGACGACCTGGGCGCGACGTTTGCGGTGGCGCTTCTGAAGCTGGGGCTCGCCACCAGTTTCGCCGAACAGAAATACCCGGGCTTCGCGAAGGACGTCGAGGACAAACGCCAGCGCGTGCTGGCCGCGTTGATGCCGAGGCACTGACGTGCCCGTGAGGCGTTAGGCGTGAGGCGGGAAAAGCCCCGAGCGGCGAACCATGTACCGGCTGATATTGCCCGCCTGGCTGCCGCCGGCGGCACCTGCATCAAGCTGAAGTAGTGTTAGGATTGAGGATCGAGAACTAAATCCTGAAACCTCAATCCTCGATCCTGATTCCTGCCATTATGAAATTCCCGATCTACCTCGACAACTCGGCGACTACACCGGTCGACCCGCGCGTGGTCGAAAAAATGCTGCCGTGGCTGACCAGTCAATTCGGCAATCCGGCGAGCACCTCGCACGCCTTCGGCAACAACGCGCGCGCGGCGGTGGAAACCGCGCGCGATCAGGTCGCCGCGCTCATCAACGCCGATCCGCGCGAAATCGTGTGGACTTCCGGCGCGACCGAATCGAACAACCTCGCGATCAAGGGCGCAGCACTCGCTTATCAGGGCAAAGGCAAACACCTGATCACGGTCGAGACCGAGCACAAGGCGGTGCTCGACACTATGC
>JANNPG010000075.1:0-5887 GCA_031399805.1 Betaproteobacteria bacterium
GAAGGCGCGGATTTCGTCGGCGACACGCCGGAGCAATTTACTGCGTTTTTTAAGGCCGAAGTCGTGAAATGGGGCAAAGCGGTGGTGGCGTCCGGTGCCAAGCCCGAATAATCTCGTGAGGCGTGAGGCGTGAGGCGGAAGGATGAAGGATGAGAGGTGAAGCGAAGAACCGACGGGTGATGGGCGCCGCGCTGACGTTGATGCTGGCGACTGGTGGTGCGGCGAACCTTGCTCTCGCGCAGAAGTACCCGGACAAGCCGGTGCGGCTGGTGGTCGGGTTTCCACCGGGTGGCGCGGGCGATATCTTGTGTCGCATGGCGGCGCAGCCGCTGGCGGCCGCCTTGCGCGAACAGGTGGTGGTCGACAATCGTGGCGGCGCGGGCGGCGTGATCGCGACGGAGATTGTGGCGCATTCAGTGGCCGATGGCTATACGCTGCTCTTTACTTCGATCCCGCACGTGATCAATCCGTTCCTTTACAAGAAAGTCGACTACGATGCGGTCAAGGATTTCGACGCCGTGGTGCAGTTTGTCGCGGCGCCGCTATTGATGGCGACCAACGTGAACGTGGCGGCGAAATCGGTTAAGGAGTTTATCGCGCTGGCCAAGGCAAAACCGGGACAGATCAATTACGGGTCGGGGGGCAGCGGGTCATCGAGCCATCTGGCGATGGAATTGTTCAAGTCGATGGCGGGTGTCGATCTCACGCATATTCCGTATAAAGGCACCGGCCCGATGTTCTCCGAGCTGATCGGCGGGCAATTGACCGTCACCATTGCCAGCGCAGTGCCGCTGATTCCCCAGGTCAAAGCCGGCAAACTGCGCGGACTCGCGGTGACCGGCGCGAAACGTTCCGCCGCGATGCCGGATTTGCCGACGATAGGCGAGACGGTGCAGGGTTACGAAGTGACGAACTGGTTCGGCATAGTCGCGCCCAGAGGCACGCCGAAGGCCATCATCTCGCGCGTCAATGCGGAGCTGAACCAGGCGCTGAATACCGCCGCGCTCAAGGAACTGCTCAATGCGCAGGGCGCGGAGCCCGCAGGCGGCACGCCCGAGGAGTTCGCGGCGCTGATCAGGCGGGATCTGGTCAAGTGGGCCAGGGTCGTGAAGGAGTCGGGCGCGCGCGTGGACTAGTCTAAGCGGTGAAGGGTGAAGGATCAGGTAAGTATGAAGGAGATTTGAGCATGAGTCGGATTATTACGTCGTGCTTTGCGTTATCGGTGCTGGCAAGCGCCAATGCCAATGCGCAAGTGTATCCAAATAAACCTGTGCGCATCGTCGTGCCGTTTTCGGCGGGCAGCGGCAGCGACGTGTTCGCGCGCACGCTGGGGCCGAAATTTACCGAGACCTGGGGACAGCAGATCGTGGTCGAGAATCGCGAGGGAGCGGGCGGCGTGATCGGCGCACAACTCGTGGCCAAGGCCGCGCCCGACGGTTATACGCTGCTGGTCGGCGCGACGTCGTGGGCGGTTGCACCGAGTCTTTATGCGAAGCCGGCGTATGACGCGCTGAAGGACTTCGTGCCCATCGGCCGCATCGGTTTTATTCCCAGCGTGCTGGTCGTGCATCCGACCCTGCCGGTCAACGATGTGAAAGCGCTGATCAAACTCGCTAAAGCACAGCCCGGAAAACTGGATTATTCGTCGTCGGGGAAGGGCGCGCCCAGCCATCTGTTCGTCGAATATTTCAAGGCGATGGCGCGGGTGGATATCGTGGAAATCCCCTACAAGAATACCGCGCAGGCGCTGACCGACGTAATGGGCGGGCAGGTCATGATGAACCTGCCGATACTCGCGGCAGCGCTCCCGCACGTGCGTGCGGGCCGCCTGAAGGCGCTCGCTGTAACGAGCGCCAGGCGCGCCGGCGTCGCGGCGGAAATCCCGACGCTCGCCGAATCGGCGGGCCTGCCCGGATACGAGGCGGCGCAGTGGCAGGGCCTGATTGCGCCGGCGGGTACGCCCGCCGACATCGTGACTCGTGTCAACACCGAACTCAACCGCGTATTGCAGCTGCCGGATGTGAAAGAGCGCTTCGGCAACCTCGGCGTCGAAATTTCGTCCGCCACGCCGCAACAGTTTGCCGCCGACATCAGGGCCGACATCGCGAAGTGGGACCAGTTGATCAGGTCGCTCAGCATCCGCCTGGATTAGATGCCGTTGCAGATTCCCGATCCGCGTCGTTATGCGACAGGCGCGGCGGCCGGCGAACTCGGGTCGCTCGCCGATGCCGCCGCGTTGCGGCGTCGGCTGGAGGACTTGCTGGGCCGCGGTAGCGACGCCGAGATCGCTGTCGCATTGCGCGCCGCGCCGTCGCATGCAGAGTACGCGCAACTATGGCAGGCGGTGTGCGAGGTTGCGCATCATATTGGCGGAGACGGCGACTCAGCAGTTGTTGCGCGCGTGTTCGCGCTGCCGCTGGTGATTATTACCGGCAGCCGCCGTGCGGCCAATGTGCCGGGTGTCATTCCCGATATTGCGGCGGTCACTGCGCTCTTCGCGCAGCACGGTGCGCTCGGGCCGACGCGCAACTTCGGGCTCGGCAACGCTTTGTGCTCGCTTGCAACCATTGAAGGAATCAAACCCAGCGCGATTTACGCATGGACGCGCGATATCGGAGCAGGCGGGCGCAAGCTGGCGCCCGAGGCAATCGCCATCGAAGAGGCGGGCGAACAGGTCCATTTGCGGTTTCTGGTCGGTGCGGGTATCGCGCCCGCGTCGGAACCGTCGTTTGTCGAGACCGCATCGAATATCGGCACGTGGGGCATGCCGCTCACGCGCACGCTCGCGGCGCAGCTCGGACAATCAGGGGTCGAAGTGCTGCCGCTCGCGCGGCCGCCGCTCGATCTCATGCGCGCCGGTCATGCCGGGCGTTTCGCGCAGCTCGATGCGGCGTTCAACCTGTTCGTGAGCAACGCGGTGCGGCGTTTTCGCGGCGCGACCGGCGATCCGGTGGCCGTGATCAGCGCGCACGACGACGCCGATATCCGCGTGAGCTTCAGCACGCAGTTCGATGACACCCTGCTCGAAGGCTTTCGCTGGCCGCTGCATCCGCTCGATGACCTGGCGCGCGTAGAGGATACGATTACCGAACTGCTCGCCGCATGCCGCGTCGGCAATGTGCGCTGCGCGGCAAAGGTGCTGCCGGCGCTCGATGCGCAGGGGCGCGCGTGGTTCGTGAGCGTGCGCGACGCGGACACGCTGGAGGCGGGCGCGACGCGGCATTGACGCAGGTTCTGGTTACAGCCAGTGCTTGCGCTTGAGATACAGTATCGGCCCGGCCGCCACCGCCACCATCAGCAGCATGGCGAGCGGGTATCCATAGTACCACTCAAGCTCGGGCATGTGGCGGAAGTTCATGCCGTAGATGCTCGCGATCAGCATCGGCGGCATCAATATTACGGACAGCACGGTGAAGATATTGAGCCGTTTGTTGAATCCGATATTGATCATGCCGATCACGGCGTCCATCAGGAATTTGGCGCGCTCGGCGAGGAACGTCGAAAAAGTCATCAGCGACTCGATGTCTAGCAGTATCTCGTTGATGGTCTGGGTGTGCGTGGCGGCCTCGGCGCTGCGCAACAGGTTGGACAAGGCGCGCTTGTTCTCGAGCAATCCGAGCCGCACCTTGCCGTTCACGTCTTCGGTGCGCGCCAGCGATTCGAGCACGCGCGGCATGGTGCGCGTTCTGGCGCGGAAAACCGCCTGGCTGACCGGCTCGAGTTCGGCCTGCAGGCGCTCGTAAAGATCAGCCATCGCGCCGATGCGCGTCCAGGTGATGCCAAGCAGAATCGCCACCGCTCCGGCGCACAATTCCGGATTCTTGCCGGCCGCCGCTGAAAAAACGCGAAATTCGGGCAGCTCGTCACTGCGCAGCGTATACAGGCGCCCGTTGTTGATGGTGAAGCCGACGTTGACATTGCGCGAGATGTCGGCGACGCTCAGCAGAAAATACAAATGCAGATGCAGTCCGTCTGCGTCGCGGTAGAAGCGTTCGCTGGCCTCGATTTCGCCGAGTTCCTCCACGAATTGCAACTGCTGGTCATAAGCCTGTTTGATCCACTGGCGATCCTGCTCGGTGGGATTGTTGAGGTCGAGCCACACCATTTCCGGTTTGAGGTCGGAATACTGGTTGACGCTGGTCTTGCTGAGCGTGCCGTTGGTGGTGGTGTATGCGGTCAGCATTTTGTAATCTCAGGCAACCTGTTGGAAGGCCGGTTAGGCATCACCTGATTTTAGCTTTTTCATGCCAGTCTGCGCATGATAATTTTGTGACGCCAGTCTTAGAGTCCGTAACATAATGAATCACGTGTGCGTGTGGGTCGTGCCTGACCGGGTGCAGATCGACGCTACGGTCGGCGCGCAGGCCGGCGACTATGGCGCGAGCCGCTGGATTTCGATCGGGATGCGCCTCTTGTCACCGCCGTTTCTGAAATAACGCCCGATTAATGGTATGGTCGGCGTCGCTTCATTGCCCATGCCATGCCGGACGATCCTCCCTATCGGAACCTCACGCCCGACCTGATCCTCGATGCAGTCGAAAGCTGCGGCCATCGGTGTGACGGCCGGCAGTACGCGTTGAACAGTTTCGAGAACCGCGTCTACCAGGTGTGGCTCGATGACGGCACGATTCTGGTCGCGAAATTCTACCGACCGCAACGCTGGAGCAACGACGCCATACGCGAAGAGCACTGCTTCGCGGGCGAGCTTGCGCAGCGCGAAATTCCGGTGGTGGCGCCACTCGCCGACGCGCAAGGGGCGACGCTGCATGAGCATGGCGGATATCGTTTTGCGGTGTTCCCGCGACAGGCCGGGCGCGCGCCGGAACTCGACAGCCCCGACACGCTGCGCTGGCTCGGGCGCTTTCTCGGGCGCATTCATGCGGTCGGCGCCTTAAAGAAGTTCAAACACCGGCCTCTGATCGACATCGCGAGTTTCGGCGAGGAGACAGCGCGGTTCGTCGTCGAACATGACTTTGTGCCTGCCGACCTGAGAGAATCTTATCAGGCCATCGCGCGCGACGCTCTGGAGCGCGTCGCGCAATGCTTTGAGCGCGCGGGCACGGTGCACAATATCCGGTTGCACGGAGATTGCCACGCGGGCAATATCTTGTGGACCGAGCAGGAAGGTGCGCGCGGGCCGCACTTCGTCGATCTCGACGATTGTCGCAGCGGGCCGGCGGTGCAGGACTTGTGGATGCTGCTGTCGGGGGATGCCGCGATGATGAGCGTGCAGCTTTCCGAAGTTATCGGCGGCTACCGCGAGTTTTGCGATTTCAATCCGGCGGAGGTCAATCTGATCGAGGCCCTGCGCACGTTGCGCATGTTGCATTATGCGGGATGGCTCGCCAGCCGCTGGCATGATCCGGCGTTTCCGGTCAGTTTTCCGTGGTTCAATACGCAGCGTTACTGGCAGGACCAGATACTCGCGCTGCGCGAGCAATGCGCGGCGATGGACGAGCCGCCGCTCGAACTGGATTATTGAGGTGAAATGCGCGTGATCGTGAACCTGTTGCTGTCGGCGGCGATCGGCTATGCGGCGATCCTGCTGCTGGTGTTCCTGTTCCAGCCGCGGCTCGTTTACTTCCCGCAGGTCGAGCGCGAGTTGGCGACGACGCCGCGCGCCGCCGGCCTTGAATATGAAGACGTCAGCCTGCACACCGCCGACGGCGTAAAGCTGCACGGCTGGTGGGTGCGTGCCCGGGAGGCGCGCGGGACGGTGCTGTTGATGCACGGCAATGCGGGCAACATCTCGCATCGCATCGGTTATTTGACGATGTTCAACCGGCTGGGCTACTCCGTGCTGCTGTTCGATTATCGCGGCTACGGGAAAAGCGGCGGCAGCCCGAACGAAGAGGGCACGTACCGCGATGCGGAAGCGGCATGGCAG
>JANNPG010000082.1:0-2867 GCA_031399805.1 Betaproteobacteria bacterium
ACGACCGGCATGCCGAAGGGCGTGCTGCATTCCGACAACACGCTGCTTGCGAACGGCCGCGCGATGGTCAGGGACTGGCATCACGACGACAAAACGATATTGTTCAGCCACAGCCCGCTGTCGCATCACATCGGCACGGTGGCGATCGAGCAGAGTCTCGTCGCCGGCTTCGAAGTCGTGGTCAACGATCTGCCGGCTGGCAAGAAGCCGCTCGACTGGATCGTCGAGACGGGTGCCACGTACGTGATGGGGGTGCCGACGCATGCGATGGACATCCTCGCCGACATGAAGGCGCGCGGCATGACCAGGCTCGGCAACGTGAGTATTTTTTACATGGCGGGCTCGATTATCCCGCCGCAGACGGCAAAATCCTTCCTCGACATGGGCATCAAGCCGCAGAACATTTACGGCATGACCGAAAACGGTTCGCACCAGTACACGCTCCCGGATGACGACGTCGAAGTGATCACATCGACCTGCGGACGCGCGTGCCATGGCTACGAAACGCGGCTGTGGGACCCGGAAAATCCGGACCTCGAAGCGAAACCGGGCGAGTTGGGCGAGATCGGCACGCGCGGGGCGTTGCTTACGCTCGGTTACTTCAACAACCAGGGGGCGACCGAAAGTTCATTCAACGCCAGCGGCTGGTTCATGAGCGGCGACCTCGGGCGTTTCGATACCAAAGGCAATCTGCAGATCGTCGGGCGCAAGAAGGACCTGATTATCCGCGGCGGCCACAATATTTATCCCGCGCACATCGAGAACCTGATGGTCAAGCACCCGGCAGTGCTCAAAGCCGCGGCGTTTGCGGTTGCCGACGAGCGACTCGGCGAGCGCGTGTGCCTGGCGATCATTGCGCGCGACGGCACCGCGCCCGATGCCGGTCAGATGCTCGACCATCTCGGCGCGCACGGGTTATCGAAGTACGACATGCCCGAGTATTTCATTCGCATGGATGCGTTTCCGCAGACCGCGAGCGGCAAGATCCTGAAGCGCGAACTCGTTGAAATGGCCAAAGCGGGCAAGATCAAGCCGGCGCCGGTGCGCTGGGTGAGCCCGGAAAAGCGAAAGGCATAAAAGCTTCACCGCAAAGGACGCGAAAGATCCAATTCTTGAACCGCAAAGGACGCGAAGGACGCAAAGGGAACCAAGAACTATGAGTATATCCATGGCACAATCGAAATGATGTTGCAAATGCCCGGTATCTGTTCACGTATGTTCGTACTTGATTTGTGTTTTTCCTTCGCGTCCTTTGCGTCCTTCGCGGTTAAAGATTTTTTTGATTTGCTTGGAAATGTAGGGAATCATGGCAATTGAACTCACCCGCGTCGAAGAATTTGCGCTCATCACGCTGAACCGCCCTGAAGCGCTGAACGCGTTGTCGTTCGCACTGATCGCGGATCTCGGACGTGCGTTCGATGAAGTCGCCGCCAGCGACGCCCGCGCGCTGCTCATCACCGGCGCGGGCACGAAAGCGTTTTGTGCCGGCGCCGATATCAAGGAGTTGACCGGCCGTACGCTTGCCGCGCTAAAGCAGGGCGCGGAGGCGGGGCAGGCGGTGTTCGCCAGGCTCGACAGGCTGCCCATGCCGTCGGTGGCCATCATCAACGGCTACGCGTTCGGCGGCGGGCTCGAACTGGCGCTCGCGTGCACTTTCCGCATTGCGACGAAAAACGCAACAATGGGGCTGCCAGAAATCAAGCTGGGCCTGATCCCCGGCTACGGCGGCACGCAGCGCCTGCCGCGCGCGATCGGCGAAGCGCGAGCGCTCGAAATGATCATGACCGGGCGCACGGTCGATGCGGAAGAAGCGGCGCGCATCGGGCTTGTGCATCGCCTGATCGAAGGTGACGCGGTCGCGCAGGGTGTCGCCTACGCGCGCGAGTTCTCGGGTTACAGCCTGCCCGTGCTCGGCTTCGCGCGCGAAGCCGTCAGTCGCGCGCTCGACAATCCGGTCGGGGAGGGCCTGCGCGTCGAGGCCAATCTGTCGACGCTTGCCTTCCAGACAGCCGATGCGGCGGAAGGCATGGACGCTTTCATTGCCAAACGTAAACCGCAATTTAAAGATAAATGAAGCCGCAGATGAACGCAGATGAACGCAGATAGATCAAAATTATTTCTGGATTTGACCTTAGCCTCGATATTCTCCGGGGTTGATCGACGTATATCGGCGTTCATCGGCGGCTAACTGTTTTTGGAGTTTTGATGTCATCCACTTCCAAAGTCATCGCAGTTACGGGCGCCAGCCGCGGCATAGGCGCGGCGATTGCGCTCGAGCTCGCGCACCGCGGCTTTACCGTGGCTTGCCTGACGCGCAAGGGCAAAGGGCCCGAGACCCAGGGTGCGAAAGCGCTCGCAGCGCGGTTTGTCGATGTCGCCTGCGATGTCACCGACGAGGCGAGCCTCAAGGCCGCGTTCGCCGCGGTCGTTCAGAAAACCGGCGCATTGCACGGGCTGGTGAACAATGCCGGCATACATCTCGACGGCGCGAGTCACGAACTGGCGACGGCCACCTACGATAAAGTCATGGCGACGAACGCGACGGCGGTGTTTGCGGCGTGCCGCGAGGCGTACCCGCATCTCGTTAAAAGCGGCGGCGGCGCCATCGTCAACATCGGCTCGTTCTTCGACAAGATCGGCGTCAAGCGCAATGTTGCCTACTGCGCGTCGAAGGCGGCGGTCGGCGCGATTACGCGCTGTCTCGCAGTCGAGTGGGCCAACCGCGGAATTCGCGTGCTCGACGTGGCGCCCGGCTATATCGTGACCGATCTCAACCGCGAGGCGATGACCCGCGGATCGCTCGCCGATTATCTGAAGAAGCGTATTCCGTCGGGCACGACCGGGACGACGGCGGACGTCGCCAAGCT
>JANNPG010000400.1:0-4089 GCA_031399805.1 Betaproteobacteria bacterium
GCCCGTGATCTGCATCGACGAGAAAAGCAAGCAACTGATCCGAGACAGCCGAGCGTCGCTGCCCATGAAAGTCGGGGCACCCACCAAACTCGATTATGAATACGTTCGCAAGGGTACCTGCAACATATTCGTGGCGGTAGAGCCCAGAGGCGGGCGTCGGGTGGTGAAGGTTACCGAACGCCGAACCAAAGCGGATTTCGTCAGTTTCGTGCAACGACTGCTTGAGCGCACCTACGCCTCGGCCAGAAAGGTTCACTTGGTTCTTGACAACCTCAACACGCATTTCCGCAGATGCTTCGAAGAGGTGCTCGGCCCAGCGGCTGCCGCCGCGCTTTTGCGCCGAGTCGTGTTCCACCACACCCCCAAGCACGCAAGCTGGTTGAACATGGCGGAAATCGAGATCAGCATCCTGGATCGCCAATGTCTCAGGCGACGGTTGGCGGACAAAGCGACCGCCAGGCGCGAGGTCGGTGCGTGGCAACGCAAACGCAACGCTGAACGACGCGCCATCGAGTGGACATTTACGCGCCAGGATGCGGATCGAAAACTGCACTATCATTATGTTTCGTAATTAATGGGGCTCGATACTAGGGTGGGGGTATGAATTACCATTGCACGTATTTTTTTCACCCCCATCCCACCCTTCCCCCGTCAAGGGGAAAGGAGTTTCTTTGGTATTTTGTGACATAGTGTGATTACAACGCCGGTAAGCTAAGTTGGCAATCGCAGCACGTAGCGCGCCAGAATATTGCGCTGTATTTCGCTGCTGCCGCCGACGATAGTGCCGGGACGCGCGTAATAATAGCTGGAGAGGATATCGGCTTCGACGCCGTCGATGTCGCGCACGCCGGCGAGCACGCCGTCCTCGGCGGCGGTTTCCAGCAGCATGTCGTTAATGCGTTGCCACGCCTCGGTGGTCCAGATATTGAGTTCCATGCCGCCCCACTCGCGCGGCCAGCCCGGCGCGGCCCAGCCCTTCGCATAGAGTTTGCCCCACCATTCCTTCATTTCGACCCAGCGCGCGCGCCGCAGGATGTTGCGCAGATGGGGCGGATACTCGCCTTCGAAGAAGGCGCGCGCCTCGCAGCGAAACGTGTCGTCGCTCATGGCGTTGTAGTCGGGCACGGCTTTCATGGGATTGGTCATGCGCGCAACCTGCGGTCGGGTCGGCTCGATTCCATAGCGCAGCTTAGGCTGTGACAATGCGCATCCCATAGAGCGTTGCGCCCATGCAAGCCGCGCGCGCGTGTAAAATCGTGGCCGCGACCATTCCGCGTATTCACCCTTAAATCGCAAGCGGGAATTTGAGGCGCGCTGACCCCACCGGCCCGCCAGCATTCACTTTGAGGAGACATTATGAACACCGCTATCAACCGCACACCCCGCTGGCTGTGCTTCATCGGCGGCCTGCTGCTCGGCGCCGCCCTGCCCGTCACAGCGCAGGACTATCCGACCAAGCCGGTGCGGCTCATCATCCCGTTCCCGCCGGGCGGCAGCAACGACATCGTGGGCCGCATGATAGGCCAGCAGCTCGGCGATCGGCTCGGCAAGCAGTTCATAGTCGATAACCGCGGCGGCGCGGGCGGCACCATCGGCACGGAGCTTGCGGCGAAGGCGCCGCCTGACGGCCACACGCTGCTCATTATCTCCGTCGCTTACGCATTCAACACCTCAATGTACAGCAAGCTGCCGTACGATCCGGTCAAGGCCTTCAACCCGGTCGCCATGCCCGGCACCGGGCCCAATGCGCTCGCGGTGCACCCCTCCGTGCCGGCGAAAAACGTGAAGGAGTTTATCGCGCTCGCCAAGTCAAAACCGGGGCAGCTTAACTACGCGTCCGCGGGCGTCGGCTCGTTCCAGCATCTGGGCAGTGAGCTCTTCAGAATCATGGCCGGCATCAACGTCGTGCACGTGCCGTTCAAAGGCGGCGGGCCGGCGATGATAGACGTGATCTCGGGGCAGACCCAGTTCTGCACCGGTTCGCTCATCCAGTTGCTCACACACTACCGGTCCGGCAAGCTGAAGATACTGGGTACCGGCGGCGCCAAGCGCATCGCGGCCCTGCCGGAGGTGCCGACCATCGCCGAGGCCGGCGTGAAGGGCTACGAGGCCAACAACTGGTGGGGCATACTCGCGCCTGCAGGCACGCCGCCGGAGATCGTCAAAAAACTGCACGGCGAACTCTCGGCCATTCTCAAATCCGCTGAAACCCAAAAGCGTTTTTCTACCGAGGGCGCCGAGGCAATCGAGATGAGCACCGAGCAGTTCGGCAAATACATCGCCAGCGAAACCACTAAATGGAGCCACGTGGTGAAGGAAGCCGGCATCAAGAGTGAATAAACCCTTGCAGCAGCATTCAGGCATGAACGCTGTCACGCGCCCCGACTGATGACTGCCGAAAAATTCTGGGCCCAGCAGACGCTGAGCGACGCGCTGGCGCGTAATGCCGCGCTATGGCCCGGCCAGGAGGCGCTGGTGATTTCCGGGCGCCGCATGACCTATGCCGAACTCTGGACGTCAGTGCAGCAGTTCGCCGCAGCGCTGCACGCCGCGGGCGTGCGGCGCGGCGACCACGTTGCGGTGTGCATGGGCAATTCGATCGAGTGGGTGCTGTTCTTCTACGCCGCGGCGACGCTGGGTGCGGTGACGGTGCCGGTCAACACGCGCTTCAAGGCCGACGAGTTCGAGTATTGCCTGAAACAGGCGGACGTTAAACTGCTGTTCGTCACCGACCATTTTCTGAAAATAAATTTCATCGAGATGCTGCGCGCGTTCTGCCCGGCCGTCGACACGCGGCTGCCGGACGCGAATCTGCCGCAGCTCGGCCGCGTGGTCGTGCTCGGCGGCGACGTGCCGAAGGCTGCGCAGGGCTATGCGGATTTTCTCGCGCGCAGCGCCGATACTGGCAAGCTACCACTCGACGCCGCGCGCGCCGACGACGTGCTGCTGATGCAATTTACCTCGGGCACCACGTCGTACCCGAAAGGCGTGATGCTCACGCACGACAACATGCTGCGCAACGCCGCGTACATCGCGCGACGCTTCGATTGCCGCATGGGCGACCGCTACTTCAGCGCGCGCCCCTTCTATCATGTGGCAGGCAGCACTTTGTCGCTACTCGCCGCGCTGACGAGCGGCGCGTGCCTGTCGTCTTCACTGACGTTCGATGCCGGCGAAGCGCTGCGCGTGATGTCCGACGAGAAATGCACGCTGACCTCCGGCAACGACACCATGTTCCTGATGATCCTCAATCATCCGGATTTCGACAAGTATCCCCTCACCTTGCGCGGCGGTTGGGTGTCGTGCAGCGCCGAAGTCACGCAGAAAATCATAGCCCGCATGGGCATGCGCGGCCTGACCCAGGCCTATGGATTGTCGGAAGCCTCGCCCAACGTCTGCATGTCGCATCACACGGACGACATCGACAAGCGCATCAAGGGCTGGGCGCATATCCTGGACGACCTTGAAGTGCGCATCGTCGATCCGGAAAGCGGCGCGATTCTGCCGCCCGGCAAGAGCGGCGAAATACTCGTGCGCGGCTGGAGCGTGATGAAGGGCTATTACAAAATGCCCGAGCAGACGGCCAAAGCGATAGACAAGGACCGCTGGCTGCACACCGGCGACCTCGGCGTGTTGGACGCGGAAGGCCGCCTGCGCTTTCTCACGCGCCTCAAGGACGTGTTCCGCGTCGGCGGCGAAAACGTCGCGCCCGCCGAAGTCGAGGACGTTTTGCACAAGCATCCGAAAATAAAACAGGCGCAGGTCATCGGCGTGCCCGACCCGCGGTTGATCGAAGTCCCCGCCGCCTACGTGATCCTGCGCGAAGGCGAACACGCAACGCCGGAAGAAATCATCGCCTGGAGCAAGGAGCGCCTCGCGAATTTCCGCGTGCTGCGCTACGTCAAGATCATCGATTCATTCGAGCATTACGGCATGACCGGCAGCGCCAAAGTGCAGAAAAACAAATTGCGCGCGCAGGCGCTGATCGATCTCAAATTGCAGAAACAGTAAGTAGCTCGAAACTCCTTCCCCCTTGACGGGAGAAGGTTGGGATGGGGGTGAAGACTTTGCGTCTCGCGGCAATTCTCA
>JANNPG010000105.1:0-1956 GCA_031399805.1 Betaproteobacteria bacterium
TTTTGGAGTGCCGCCGGCAATTCGCCGCCATGCAGCCGGCGCTCGAGCAGCGCCATCAAGAGCACGTGCAGCGACGCGATGGTAAAGAGGCTGTAGGCGATCATCGCAATCAAGAGGTGCGCCTTGAATATCGCGAGCTCCGTATTCGGCAGCGCGCGCGCAACGGGAAACAACGCGGGCAGCAGCACGCAGACCGCGGCGGCCGGCATGACCATCGCCTGCAGCCCTTCCACGTTGTAGAACAGGTTGCCCAGCCAGTATATCGCGACCGTCAGCCAGACGATCGTTGAGATCGCGTTGCCGATGCCCAGATGCACGCCGTCGCCGGCGAACACCGACTGATACAGCAGCATTCCGTGCAACGTCAGCGGGATCATTACCAGCAAATGTTCAACGCTTCTCGACGCGGCGCGCGGAGTTGCCGCGGCGGCGGCCATCCAGCGCGTGCGCCAGAAATACACGGCAAGTGCCGCGTACGCGAGCGAGGTGATCGGATAGAATACGAATTCCAGCATGGTCAATGGCAGCCAGTTTACACCAGTAAATTGCATCCCTGCCTCATGCGCCTAAAGGTCGATTCAGAATGTTTGAAACTCTGACAGGACGGTTGTCGCAGGTCATGAAGACGCTGCGCGGTGAAGCGCGGCTGACCGAGCCCAATATTCAGGACGCGCTGCGCGAAGTGCGCATGGCGTTGCTTGAAGCCGACGTAGCACTCCCGGTGGTGCGGGACTTCATCGCGCAGGTGCGCGAACGCGCGCTCGGCCAGGAAGTCATGGGCAGCCTCACCCCGGGCCAGGCGTTGGTGGGCGTGGTGCATCGCGAGCTGGTTGCGCTGATGGGGCAGCGTGACGCCGCGCTCGATCTGGCGACCACGCCGCCCGCGGTGATCCTGCTGGCGGGCCTGCAGGGATCGGGCAAGACGACGACCAGCGGCAAGCTCGCGAAAATGCTGCGCGAGCAGATGAAAAAGAAAGTGCTGCTGGCAAGCTGCGACGTTTACCGACCGGCCGCGATCGAACAACTCAAAATGCTCGCCGCGCAAATCGAAGTCGATTTTTTTCCGTCGGCAACCGGCGACCAACCGGCCGCCATCGCGCTTGCGGCGCTTGACTTCGCGCGTCGGCATTATCACGACGTGCTGATCGTCGACACGGCGGGGCGCCTTGCGATTGACGACGCGATGATGCGCGAAATCCGCGAGCTGCACGCGGCGTTGAAGCCGATCGAAACGTTGTTCGTCGTCGACTCGATGCAGGGCCAGGACGCGGTCAACGTGGCGAAAGCGTTTGCAGACGCGCTGCCGCTGACGGGTGTCGTGCTGACGAAACTCGATGGCGATGCGCGCGGCGGCGCAGCACTTTCGGTGCGGCAGGTCACCGGCAAGCCGATCAAGTTCGCGGGCGTCGGCGAGAAACTCACGGGGTTCGAAGTCTTTCATCCCGACCGCATGGCGTCGCGCATCCTCGGCATGGGCGACGTGCTGTCGCTGATCGAAGATGCGCAACGCACCGTCGATCACGACGCGGCGGAGAAATTCGCGCACAAGTTGAAGTCGGGCAAGGGATTCGACCTCGAGGACTTCAAGCAGCAGATCGGCCAGATGAAAAAAATGGGCGGCGTGACGGCAATGCTCGACAAACTGCCCGGGCAGCTGGCGCACGGAATCGCTATAGGCCAGTTCTCCGGAAAAAGCTGCTTTCAGGCCTTTAATATCAATGCTATCCGCAATCTGGTAAGAAATAACCTTGTACATAAATTTCGGTGATTAAAGTAGTACCACTTTAGTACGGATAAATAGGCTATTAAGTTTTAGCTTGTGATTTTTCAGCTATTTCATTTCCCTTTTTTCCATTTTGTCAATTGCTGAAGAGATGCTTTCAAATCTTTATGGAGATCAGCTTGTAATTCTACCTTTTCCCCATTTGGTTTGGTGAAGCCAAGACGGAATGCATG
>JANNPG010000407.1:0-6649 GCA_031399805.1 Betaproteobacteria bacterium
ACCAGTCGATCGAGCGCCCTCTGTTCTTCTGTGTCGCCAATTCCCTGGGCTTCCAATTTCATGGAGTGAGCGACGTGTCGAAGCCGGCGGCTTGCAATTGCTTGAGCCCGGTCGCGTCGCATTGCGTCAAGAGGCTTGGGTGGAACAACCGCGTACACGACACGACAACCAAGAGCTTCCGCAAGCTTGCGCAGGGTTTGTAATTTGATCGTTCCGCTCACTTCGTTATGTTGCATGGCTTCGATTGTCTGAGGCTTCCGTTTGAGCCGCTTGGCCAGTTGTACATTCGTCATACCTAATGCTTGCTGGACGGCGTGGATCCAGCCGCGGCGAGGGATATCTCTATCAAAAAGTTCTCGGAAGGGACGGACAGACTCCTCGGTCTGCTGAAGTCTGAGTAAATCCGTATCTTTCATTTAATTCTCCTTTTAACGAAAAACAAGGCTATGACTTGGTTTGGAATAAGTAAAACCATATTATAAGCTGGTTATTTTATATAAAAACCAATCTATAGTCTGGTAAAAATAGAGGATATTCGACACCAAGCTATCTTGATATACTATAACTACTTGATATTATAAAAATTATTATGTAAATTGCCGGCCGAGGATGGGGGAACGGTCTTATACGAAGGGTTCTGCTCCTCAATTCCTGTCCCCGGGGGCAGTTCAGAATAGCCGGCGATGGGTGACGAGAAACGGGTGACGGGTGATTGAGAAGCGGTCTCAAAAATCCGTTCGCCCTGATGTATAGAAGGGCGAAATAGGTTGTTGGCTCGGATTAACGTCGGCCATTTATGCTTCGATACCTCAGCACGAACGGCCTCAGCGGATTTTTGAGACCGCTTCTGAGCAACTAAATCACCCAATCAGGTTCGCAGCCGATCAAGCAGGCGCTCGAAGAATTTTTGATTCACGGAATTAAATACGTCTTTGTCCCCAAACGGGGCGGACCTGTACGCGGTATTCCCACGGCTTGGGCCGCACCGCCACTAAAAGACAAATTCATACAGCCTAACGAGCTGCCACCTGTCTGGCCGCATGCAGAGGGCACGGTAAGGGGCCTCGAATTTTCCCCGCTTTACAAATCAGCGCCCAACGCCGCACGCAAAGACGAAAAGCTCTATGAGTTGCTTGCCCTTGTTGACGCAATGCGGGGAGGCCGGGCGCGAGAAAAAGACCTCGCCGCGAAGGAGCTGCGCGCGCGACTTGGATCCGCAAGCAACTCATGAATCCGAATCTGGAGCTGCTCTGCTACGCGGCAGCCCGGCTTGAGCCTTTGCTTGATGAACTAGTCCTGGGGGATGCCTCCGGGGAAAACTATGGCAACACATCCACGCTGATGTTCGCGTCCTTGATCAGCTTCTTCCACATCACAATATCGCTCACGATCATGTCGTGAAATCCCCGCGGCGTGGTGGTGGCGGCCGCGGGGGAAACGGGGCGCGCAATTCGCTATTGCTTCAGTGATGCGCCTCACGCCGGAATTCCCCACACCGGTCGCGCGTGCGCGGCCGTAACGATATCGAACACGAGACCCTCGGGATCGCGGTATTTGCGTTCGATGTTCGAATCGGCGCGCGTCCGCGCGATCTGGCCGCAATGCGCGCCGCCGCCCGCTGCCAGTTTCGCGGCGGTAGCTTCCATGTCATCGACCAAAAAGCCGATATGGTCGAGACCTTTTTTGCCGTTCGCATTGCGCCGCGCATCCACAATCGCCAGGCTCACGACGCCGTCCGACAGCGTGATGACATAGTCGAGCTGGCGCACCCGTTCGAGGTCGAACGCCTTTTCATAGAAACCCGCGGTTGCTTCGATGTCGTCCGCATACAACGCGATGTGTCTGAGCTTGCCCATGCCGATGCTTCCTGTATGTGGTTGAGGGGTCGCGCGTCAATCGACTTTCAAGCCGGCCTGGCGGGCTGCCACGCCGTTTTTTTCGTAGTCGGCGCGCAGGAAAACGGCAAACTCCTGAGGGCTGCTGCCGACGGGGTCGCCGCCGATTGCGATCAGCCGCGCGCGCGTCTCGGGATTGCGCACGGCCTCGACCGCCGCCGCGTTGAGGCGGGCCACGATCGCGCGCGGCGTGCGCGCGGGCGCAAGGAGGCCGAGCCAGCTGCCCGCCTGGAAGCCCTGCAATCCCGCCGCTTCGTCGACGGTCGGGACGTCGGGTAGCTGCGCGAAACGCTTTGTGCCGGCCACGCCGAGCGCGCGCAGCTTGCCTGATTTCACGTGCGGCAGCGCGGGCGGGATCGAGTTCAGCATCACATCCAGCCGTCCCGCCATCAGGTCGATCACCGATTGCGGCGCGCCGGCATACGGCACGTGCGTGAGCTTGATGCCCGTCATGCCCTTGAACACTTCCATGCCGATGTGATTGACGGTGCCGTTGCCCGCCGAGCCGTAGTTGAGTTTCCCGGGTTCCGCCCTGGCGCGCGCAATCAGGTCTTTGATGCCGGTGATCGGCGAGGACGGATGTGTCAGCATCAGCATGTCGCCCGTCGCAATCAGGCTGATCGGCACGAAATCCCTGAGCGTGTCGTACGGCACCTTGGAAATATGCGGTACGATGGTCAGGCACGGCGGGCTCGACATGAACAACGTGTAACCGTCGGGCACGGCTCCGGCCACCGTTTCGGCGGCGATGCGCCCGCCCGCGCCGCCGCGGTTGTCCATCACCAGTTGTTGCCCGAGTAACGCTGACATGGCCGGCGTCACCGCGCGCGCCAGCACGTCCGGCGTTCCGCCGGCGGGCACGGACACGATTACCCGCACGGGTTTCGTGGGGTACGTTTGCGCGGGCTGCGCAGTGACCGATGCGGGCGCGCAGGCGAGAAGGGCCGCACAACAGTACAGACCGGTCTTTGCGCCGGTCATCGTGCCACCTGCCACTCAGGTTCCGTACTTGAACGACAACGACAGGCGAGTGCGGAACTGCGTGACCTTGCCGTTCTCGACCTTGACGTCGAGCTTGGTCACTTCGGCGATGCGCAGGTCGCGCAGTGATTTCGACGCGGTGCTGACGGCGCTGCGCGCTGCCGCCTCCCAGGATTCCGCGCTGGTGCCGATGACTTCGGTGACGCGATAGACCGCGTTTTTTTCCTTCTTGGCCATGATGTGTTCTCCTTGAGCAATTGACCGGAAAACCCGGCGGGTCATCCGTGAGACCATTATTACTCCAGCGCGGTGCAACATGCCAGAGGGGGAGGGGGAAGGGGTGAGGCGTGAGGGGTGAGGCGTGAAGGGTGAAGGGGGCCTTTTCCGAGAGACGCCAGGCGATAGACGAGAGAAGGAGAAAGACAATACCCAGGGAATTCCGTCTATCGTCTCTCCCGCTTTTTCTTCTCTCCTGGTTCTAAAAACCGTCTATCATCTTTCCTGCATTTTCTTCTCTCCATATCTGACACTGATCGCATTTATTCTATATAGAGGTCTTCATGAACAAGCTCTGGACGACACTCGGTGCGCTGCTGCTCGGGATACCCGCCACGCACGCCCCCGCCCAAAACTACCCGGCCAAGCCGATACGCATGGTCGTGCCGTTCGCGCCGGGCGGCACGGGAGAATTCCTGTCGCGCAGCATCACGCCGCGCATGGGCGAATTGATCGGGCAGCAGTTCATCGTCGATTTTCGCGGCGGCGCCGGCACCACGCTGGCGGCCGCGCTAGTGGCGACCGCGCCCGCGGACGGGTACACAGTGTTGATCCAGACCCTAACGACGCAGGCCATCAATCACAGCCTGTATTCGAAGCTCAGTTACGATACGCGCAAGGATTTCACTACAGTGGGGCTGATTGCCGTGATCCCCGTGGTGCTGGCGGCACACCCGTCATTGCCCGCGCGCAACGCGAAAGAGCTGGTCGCGCTTACTCACTCGCGTGCGGGCAAAATCGATTTCGCCAGCCCCGGCATCGGCACGGCATCCCATTTTGGCGTCGAGTTGTTCAAGCTCGCCTCCAAGGCCGACCTCACCCATATCCCGTATAAGGGCGCCGGGCCGGCGATCGTGGATGCGATGGCCGGCTTCGTGCCGCTGGTGACGGACAACATCACCTCGCTCAAGCCGCATATCGATTCCGGCAGGCTGCGCGGCATCGCCATCGGCAGCGCGCAACGTTCCGAGGCTGCGCCGCAACTGGCGACGTTTGCCGAATCCGGCTTTCCCGGGTTCGAGGCCAGTTCGTGGTGGGGCATATTGGTGCCTGCACGCACCCCGGCGGCCGTCATAGCGCGGCTGAACACCGAGCTGAACAAGGCGCTGGAAGACAGCGCGGTGCGCAGCCGTTTGCTGACTCACGGCGCCACGATCAAATCGGGCACGCCCGCGCAGGCGATGGAGTTGATGCTGTCGGAGATCGAAAAATGGGAGAAGGTCGTCAAAGCGACCGGGGCAAGGGTTGATTGAGCGTAAATTAAAATCGTGAACGGGGAACGGGGAAGTGGGAAGGGGCAATGAGTAATGGGATGCCCCATCGCTCATCGCTCATTACTCATCACCTGCTATTCAGGGACACACCGGCTCACGGTGAGCGAAGTTTTGGTGCGGATACGGGGTGCGGATCGCCGCAAGGGGCTCTGCCGATTCCGGTATGTCGCTCGTCACTCCCGCACTCGGACTCCGGCTACCGTGTCGCGGCGATCGCCCCGGGAAAAATCACGGCAATACATCCACACTGATCTTCGCGTCCTTGATCAATTTCTTCCACATCACTAGATCGCTCACGATCAGGTCGTGAAATCCCTGCGGCGTGCTGGTCGCGACTTCGAGGCCGTTCTTCTCGAAACGCTGCAACTCCTCGGGTTCCGCGAGTCCCTTGTTCATGATCGCATTGAGCCGGGTGACGATCGCTTTGGGCGTGTACGCCGGCGCGACGATGCCCCACCAGCCGGTGTTGTAATAGCCCGGCACGGTTTCGGCGATGGTCGGGATGTCCGGGTAGGCCTTGAGGCGCTGCGGATGCCCGACGCCTAGGATCCTGACCCGTCCCGCTTGATGCAGCGGCAGCATTTGCAGCAGGCCCGTGACCTGGATCTGCACGTTGCCGGCGATGAGATCGTTGATCGCCAGCGCGCTGCCCTTGTACGGCACGTGCACGAGCTCGATGCCGGTCAAAGTCATTAGTTGCGCGGCACCCAGGTGATTGGGCGTGCCGACACCCGGCGATGCGACGTTCAACTTGCCCGGAGAAGCGCGCGCGAGATCGATCAGTTCTTTGATGCTTTTCGCGGGCAGGCTCGCGGTCACCGCGATCGAGTACGGCACATAGGTCGCCAGCCCGATTGTCGCGAAGTCTTTCAGCGGGTCGTACGGAATCTTCGAGCCCATGAGCGCGGGGCCGGACACGAGCCCGCCGGTGGTGCCGAGCAAGAGCGTGTAACCGTCGGGCGCCGCCTTCGCGCCGAGCGTGTGGCCGATAACCGCCGCAGCACCCCCGCGGTTGTCGACCACCACCGACTGCCCCAGCGCTTTTGCGAATATCGCCCCGACCGCGCGCCCCGTGAAATCGGTGCCCGCGCCCGGCGGGTAGGGGACGATGAGGCGTATCGGGCGGTTCGGGTAGGGGGCTTGCGCTGCAGCGTGAGCGCTCGCTACAACGAGCAGCACGGTCGTTAGTGCGATTACGACACTGGCGTGAATGCGCCGAATTCTGGTGCCGCTATGTGCCGCCGTCGTTGTCATCGTCGCGACTCCTCCCTCACGCTCTCACGGCTTCCAAATCTCACGATCTCACGACCGCAATTGCCTGTTCTCAAGCCGCCCGCTTTAGCTTGTAATCGCGAACGAGGACGTCGGCGGGAATCTTCAATCCCGCCGCGAGTCTGCGGATCATGTCGAGCGTTAACGGGCGTACGCGATTGAGCACTTCCGCCACGCGCGCCCTGGAGCCGATGAGCGGCTCCAAATCCTTGCGCGACAGTTCGCGTGCTTCCATGACGTGGAGCAGAAAATCGATCGGATCGGGATCCGCGATCGGGTGATGCTCGCGCTCGTAGGCCTCGATCAGCAACACCAGCACCTCGAGGCGGTCGGCAGCGGGTGAGCCTTGAGGCGCGTTCCACAGCGCTTCGACTTCGGCGAGGGCCGCCTGATGCTCGCGTTTGGTTCGAATTGGACGTAATTTCATTTAATCCACCTCAAATTGCGGTTGCGTCGATCTTGTCGTATTCGCGATGTGTGCCGATAAACCGGATGAATATCATGCCCCGGTTGTAGTGCACCGCCGCGACCAGCCGATACTCGTTACCTTTAATGTTAAAAATGATGCGGTTGTTCGCGACGAAGCTCGCATTCCCGTAGGCGGCTTTGACGTCCGCCGGGCTGTGCCAATCGGCCCGGCGAGCCGCCGCGTACCAGGACCGCAGGGGGACTTCAGCATCGGCATGTTTTTGCCAGAAATCCCTTAACGTGCCCAGCGCGATGATCCGCATAGGGGAATCTTAACATGCTCCCAAAACGGGAGCAAGTGCAGGCCTCGCCGTCGCAGCGCGCCCTCGAACAGTGTTGGGCAATGGGTAATGGGTATTGGGAGAGCCCATCGCTCATCACCTGCAATTTAGAACTGCCACCGGGAAAGCCGACACCATGAACCCCTATAATTAGCGTCTTTGCGCAGCATCCCGATTGAACGAGGAGCAATGAGATGTCCAA
>JANNPG010000409.1:0-4940 GCA_031399805.1 Betaproteobacteria bacterium
GTCGTTGCGGTCGGCAACGACGGCCAGTTTGCCAAGCTGTGCGCGATCCTCGGCCTGCCGGAGCTTGCTCAGGACAGCCGATTCCGCACCAATCCTTTGCGCGTAAAGCACCGCGATGAGCTCGTGCCCCGGCTTGAAACAGCATTCGCGCAGAAAACCGTCAACACATGGATCGAAAGCCTGACCAAACAGGGCGTGCCATGCGGGCCTCTCAACGACATACCGCAAGTGTTCGACGATCCGCACGTCAAGGCGCGCGGCATGCACGTCCGAATTGCGCACCCGCGCGCCGGATCCGTGTCGATGCTGGCAAATCCGGCGCAGTTGTCCGCTACTCCTCCCAGCTACGATCGGCCCGCGCCGCGTCTGGGCGAACACACTCGGGAAGTGCTGAGCAGCGTGCTGGGGCTTTCCGATGCGGAAATCGACAACCTGGCAGCAGAGGCGGTGATTTGATGAGCACATCTGCAACGTTTAAAAGTCAGCCCCTGCGGGTGGCCGTCGTGGCGGGTGTGATGCTCGGCGCCGGCCTGCCCGTGGTCAGCGCGGCACAGGCCTATCCGCATAAGCCCATCCGGTTCATTGTCCCGTTTGGCCCCGGCGGACCCGGCGATGCAATCGGACGCATGCTAAGCAAGAAGCTCAATGAGAGCCTCGGTCAATCCGTGGTGGTGGACAATCGCAGCGGTGCCACCACCATCATCGGCACACAGATCGCCGCCGAGTCTCCGCCGGACGGATATACGCTGTTATTGATTTCCACGACGCACGCCGTTAACCCCAGCTTGTTCAAAAAGTTACCGTACGATCCCGTCAAGGATTTCGCGCCGGTCACGCTGATCACGTCGACGCCATTTATGCTGGTCATCCATCCGTCGGTTGCGGCAAATTCCGTATCGGAACTGGTAGCGCTTGCGCGCAGCAAGCCCGGACAATTAAATTATGGATCGTCCGGAAATGGCAGCTCCATACACCTCACCACCGAGCTGCTGAAGACCGCCGCCAAAATCGAAATGACGCATGTGCCCTACAAGGGCAGCGGCCCCGCGTTCATCGACTTGATAGGCGGACAGGTGCAATTTCTCTTCAGCAGCACCGTATCGTCGTTGCCCCACGTAAAAAGCGGCAAGGTTCGCGGCCTCGCTATCACCAGCCTGAAACGAGCACCCTCCCTGCCGGCGATACCGACTATCGCGGAGTCGTATCCGGGCTTCGAATCGAGTTCATGGTTCGGCATGCTGGTTCCGGCAAAAACGCCTAAACCGGTCATTGAGCGGCTGTTGGCCGATACACGGATGGCGCTTAAATCGCCGGAAGTCAATCAAGCGCTGGTGAGCCAGGGCGCCGAGCCGGGGGGCAACTCACCCACAGAATTCGCGGCTTACTTTCAGTCAGAGATCAGGAAATGGAGCAGGGTAATTGATACGGCAGCTATTAGATTGGATCAGTGACAGACTCCGACGGTGATTTCAAGGTTGTCGATAAAGAGCTCGTTGGTTTCGTGATTGACCCTGTTGCGGATCGGCCCACGGTAATGCCATGCCCCACTGCCTCGCGTAGATCGACGATGAATATCGACATGCCCTCGGATTTTTTTACCTGGTCGAGCGGCATGATCACGCTGCTTCGCCGCGGCGCCGTGGTATCGCGCAATACGGCGCCGGGATACAGTAAACTTGCAGATTGCCGGCAGAACGCAGGCGCTTTCATCGGAACGCCACGCTCCAATCAAGGGAGAAAACAGCATGTATGTTGCGAACACCAAGCGCCTGACGCTCGCCGGGGCGCGCAAGATGATGGCCACCGCGGTCGGCGCGGCCGAAAAGGCCGGTATTCCGATCGCAGTCGCCATCGCTGACGCCGGGGGCCACCTCGTCATGCTCGAGCGCATGGACGGGGGGCGCTTTCATACCATACATTCCTCGACCACCAAGGCGGTTTGCGCGGCTTCGAACAAGCGGCCCACGGCGGCCAAGGGCGCCCAGGCGCAGCCGCTCGACACCACGCACGCCATCGGGCTCGCGCTCGCCGCGGGTCCGGAGCGCTGGACCGCGATGGAAGGCGGCTACCCGATCATTTTCGACGGCGAGTGCGTGGGCGGCATCGGTGTGAGCGGCGGCGACTGGGCGTTCGATGACCGCATCGCACGCGACGCGATCGAGGCGATCGGGGCCAGCTGGAAAATCGATGCGAAATGAATCGCAAAGAACAAAGTGCGATTGCAACCGCCGATGAACGCAGATGAACGCAAATAAGATCAACTTCAAATTGCTGTTGTATTACATCGGCGTTTATCTGCGGCTAATAACAGTTTTTATTTTGAATGGCAAGCTACATGGCATTTGAGCCGGTAAAAGTCGCCTGCCTCGGCATGGGATGGTGGTCGGACGTGCTCGCGGATGCGATTCAGCGCTCCGGCAAGTTGCAGATCGTCGCGTGCTACACGCGTTCCGAGCAAAAACGGCAGGCATTCGCCGCCAAATACGGCTGCCGCGCGGCGCCGAGTTACGCGGCGATCCTCGAAGACGGCTGCATCGAGGCGATCGTCAAGACGACGCCGAACAACGTGCACCTCGAGACCACGCGCGCCGCCGCCGTGGCGGGCAAGCACATGTTCCTCGACAAGCCCATCGCCAACACGATTGCCGATGCGCGCGCGATCACCGCGGCCTGCGCCCAGGCGAAGGTCGTGGTCGCCCTGGGCTACCAGCGGCGCAAGGAAACGCAATTCCGCTGGATACGCCGCCAGATCGACGACGGCGTATTCGGCAGGATCGTCAATGCCGAAGCCAACATCAGCCGCGACCGGCTGGGCAAGGTCGAGGTCGGCTCGTGGCGCTACACCGCTGACGGCATGCCCGGCGGCGTCATGCTGCAGATCGGCATCCATTACGCCGACGTGCTCGAATACCTGATGGGGCCGGTGAAAGCGGTGAGCGGCGCGTTCGTCCAACTGGTGCTGCCCGGCGAGAATCCCGACGTCGCGAGCCTCATCCTCGAGCACGAAAGCGGCGCGTTGTCGACGCTCAACGCCTGTTACGCCGCGGCCGGCGAGTATTACCTCATGAACGTCTACGGCAAGGAAGCGACGGCGTACTACGATCTGCATCACGGATTGATGTTCATCAAGCGCGGCGGCGAACGCGCGAGCGCGGTGCCGTGCGCGAAAAACGACGCCATCGTCGAGGAACTCGAAGAATTCGCCGCCGCGGTGCGCGGCGAGGCGCAGCCCGAGATGGACGGCGAAGCCGCGACCCGCTCCCTCGCGGTCCTCCTTGCCGGGGTAAAGTCCGCGCGCGAGGGTCGCCGGGTCGAGGTCGTCGAAATGCTGGGCGGAAAGTAAGAGAATGCGTGAAGGAGTGAAGGGGTGAAGGTGTGAAAGCGTGAACCCCCCTCATCCCTCATCCCTCATCCCTCACCCCTTCACCCCCTCACGCCCTCACCCCTTCACCAATTAACCTTCCATCACGGAGTCCCCAATGGACACGGCAAACGGACCTCTCACCAAATACAAACTCTACATCGACGGCCAGTGGGTCGATTCCGCCTCCGGCCAGCATTTCGAAAGCCATAATCCCTTTACCGGCAAGGCGTGGGCGCTGATACCGCGCGGCAATGCCAAGGACGTCGATCGCGCGGTGCAGGCGGCGCGCACGGCGTTCACGTCGGGCGCATGGCCGAACATGAACGCGAGCCGGCGTGGCGCGCTGTTGAGGAAACTCGGCGACCTGATCACAGACAAGTCGAAGGCCCTCGCCGAAATAGAAGTGCGCGACAACGGCAAGCTCTTTGCCGAGATGAGCGCGCAGACCGCCTACATGGCGCAGTGGTATTACTACTACGGCGGGCTCGCCGACAAGATCGAAGGCCAGGTCATCCCGATCGACAAGCCCGACACCTTCAACTACACGCGCTTCGAACCGCTCGGCGTGATCGGCGCCATCATTCCGTGGAATTCGCCGCTGCTGCTGACCGCCTGGAAACTCGCACCCGCGCTTGCCGCCGGCAACACTATGGTGCTGAAACCCTCCGAATACACTTCCGCTTCACTGCTCGAATTCATGAAGATCGTCGAGCAGGCCGGATTCCCGCCGGGTGTGGTCAACGTGGTCACCGGCTTCGGTCCCGAGGCCGGCACGCCGCTCGTCGAACATCCGCTGGTCGCCAAGATCGCATTCACGGGGTCGGATGCGACCGGCCAGAAAATTTACGAAGCCGCCGCCAAAGGATTGAAGCGCGTCAGCATGGAACTCGGCGGCAAATCGCCCAACATTGTGTTCGACGACGCCGAAATCGACAACGCGGTCAAAGGCGCGATCTCGGGCATCTTTGCCGCGACCGGTCAGACGTGCATCGCGGGCTCGCGCCTGCTGGTGCAGCAATCGATACACGATCAATTCGTCGAAAAACTCGTCGCGTTCGCCAAGACCGCGAAAATGGGCGACCCGATGAGCATGGACACGCAGGTCGGCCCCGACACCAACCAGCCGCAATACAAAAAAATATTGAGTTACATCGACATCGCGAAGGCCGAAGGCGTGACGACCGCGTTGGGCGGCGCGAAAGCCACGCGCTCCGAATGCGGCGACGGCTGGTTCGTCGAGCCGACCATCTTCACCGGCGTGAAAAACTCGATGCGCATCGCGCAGGAAGAAGTGTTCGGGCCCGTGCTGTCGGTCATTCCATTCAAGGACGAGGAAGAAGCGATCGCAATCGGCAACGACGTCGTCTACGGCCTCGCCGCCGGCGTGTGGACACAGAGCATGCGCCGCGCTTTCCTGATGGCGGAAAAACTGCAGGCCGGCACGGTGTGGGTCAACACCTACCGCGCGGTGAGCTACCTCTCCCCGTTCGGCGGTTACAAGAGAAGCGGTCTCGGGCGCGAAAGCGGCCAGGAGATGATCAAGGAATACCTGCAGACCAAGAGCGTGTGGATCTCG
>JANNPG010000221.1:0-4766 GCA_031399805.1 Betaproteobacteria bacterium
GAACCGCCAAGATTCTTTTCAATACCCCCTTGAGGGGTACGCCAAGGCCGCCAAGGATGAAAAACAAGTAGAGTAGCGCAGGCGACTCGCCTGCATTCGCCGGCGTTTGATAACGGAGCAGGCGAGGCCGCCTGCACTACCTTTATTTTGAAATGAGCTTTAAGTCAGGGCTTCCCTAAGACGCGGCGCAGACATGCCTGCTGAATTTGCTTAAACTATGCGCCCATGACTCGCGAATCCGCCATTTCACGCGCAACCCGTCACTTCGACGAGGGTGCGTTCATCGCCGACCTTGCGCGCCGCGTCACTTATCGCACCGAAAGCCAGGTGCCCGAGAGCCGGCCGCATCTCGCGGAGTACCTCGTGCAGGAGCTGGCGCCGTCGTTCGAGAGTATCGGCTTCAAGGTCGAGATATGCGATAACCCGGTTGCGAGCGGCGGACCGCTGCTGTTGGCGGAGCGCATCGAAGATGCGAATCTTCCGACCGTGCTCTCGTACGGCCATGGCGATGTGATACGCGGACTTGCCGAACAGTGGCGTACGGGATTTTCGCCGTGGGAACTCAAACAGGAAGGCGACCGCTATTACGGGCGCGGTTCCGCTGACAACAAGGCGCAGCATTCGATTAATATTGCCGCGCTGGCGACGGTGATCGCCGAGCGCGGCAAGCTCGGCTTCAACGCGAAGTTCCTGATCGAGACCGGGGAGGAAGTCGGCTCGCCGGGCCTGCAGGAGTTCTGCGCGCGCGAGCGCACGCGACTCAAGGCCGATGTGCTGATCGCGTCCGACGGCCCGCGCTTGTCGGCGCACCGGCCGACGATCTATCTGGGGTCGCGCGGCGCCATCAACATGGATTTCAGCGTCGATCTGCGCGAAGGCGCGCATCACTCCGGTAACTGGGGCGGGCTGCTTGCCAATCCCGGGGTCATACTCGCGCACGCGCTGGCGAGCATAGTCACGCGCGAGGGCAGGGTGCTCGTGCCGGACATTCTGCCGCAGCGCATTCCGGACGCCGTGCGCAAGGCACTGGCCGATTGCGCGGTCGAGCCCGGCGCTGACGAACCCGCGGTCGATGACTGGTGGGGCGAGCCCGGGTTCACGCGCGCGGAAAAGGTGTACGGCTGGCACACCTTCGAGGTGCTCGCGTTCAGGACCGGCAATCCGGAAAATCCGGTCAATGCAATACCGGGACGCGCGACCGCGCACTGCCAGATACGCTTCGTTGCCGGCAGTGATCCGCATTCGTTCGTGCCCGCGATACGCACACACCTCGATGCGCACGGCTACAGCCGGGTCAAGGTTGAGCAGGCGAAGAAGGGTTTCTTTCACGCCACGCGGCTCGACCCGGACCATCCGTGGGTGCGCTGGGCGGCGGATTCGATCACGCGCACGACGGGAGTCAGGCCCGCCATCCTGCCGAACATCGGCGGCTCGCTGCCGAACGAATGCTTTGCCGACACGCTGGGACTGCCGACAATCTGGGTGCCGCATTCATACGCGGGATGCTCGCAGCACGCGCCCGACGAACACGTCCTCGCGCCGATATTGCGCGAAGGCCTGCAGATGATGACGGGACTGTACTGGGACTTGGCGGAGGAAGGCGTGCCGGCTTGATACGTATTCATGCAGGCCGCCGGCGTGACTTTTTGAACGGCTGAAGTACAATTCAAATCAAGGGGGGTATTAAAAAGAATCCTTTGCGGTTCAAGATTCAAATTTAGAAAATTAATAAACAATTTAGGAGTTGAGTATGCACGCACGTAAATTATTAATTCATCCCGTTTCTGTTGTCATCGCGGCGGCCTGTTTCACAGCGCTCACCGCGTGGGCAGATACGACAACTTACGACACCAAGCCGTTGACGACGGCGGAAGCGACGCAGCGCGTGGGACCCGGCGCAAGCAATGATTCGTTCAAGAAGTTGAGAACGCAGTGCGAGACGGAAGTCCCGTCCGGCAAGGCGCGCGGCGAAATTTGCGTCGATGCCGCAGCGCTGCTGGTGGGCAGTGATATTCCCGATGAGTTTCGCGAAATGAACGAAGAACAACGCGTCAAGATCGCGTTGCGGCTGCTCGAACGGGCGGTCGACAGCAACAACCTTGCCCGCGCCCGTGCCTACGACTGGTACAACCGGATTGGATTTCTTGGTATGAGCGCGTACGCCGACTCCTACCGGGCCAACGAGTTGATGGACATGATGGAAAAAAGCGGTTATCCCGGCGGCACCTTGCGGAAAATCCGCGGCGCGACCAGCATTCTTACATTTACCGCGACCGAAACGGAGAGGAGGGCAGGTTGCGCCACCGCGAAAAAAATGCTGAGCGAAGGCAAGCTCGATGCCGACAGCGCGAGTATCGCGAAGGAAGTGGTCGGATCCGGCATCTGCTTGGGTTACGAACCAGTCAAGCAATAAGACATCGAGTCCAATTCGTGGACGCGCGCGAAACGGCCATCGAACGATGGCCGTTTTTCGTTTCCGGCGCCAGCCGATTCTCGTAGGCCACAATCATCATGATTACCCTGAGCAAACTGCAGCCGGGTCTTAAAGGCAAAGTCGAAATCGTCGTCGGCGAAGATCATACGGCGCCGCATGTCGGCAGCGGGCGCGTGCATGTGCTCGCAACGCCGGTGATGGTCAACCTGATGGAAGCGGCGGCGCTGCGGGCGGTCGAAGGTTTGCTCCCCGCGGGGCACCAGACCGTCGGCACTCATCTCGACATTACGCACACCGCGGCAACACCCGTGGGCATGCGCGTGAGGGCTTATGCTGAATTGACCAAGGTGGACAAACACACATTGACGTTCAACGTGTACGCGGAAGACGGAAAAGAACGCATCGGCGGTGGCATCCACGAGCGCATCGTCATCAACCTCGAACGCTTCGATCAGCGCATGCAGGAAAAGCTTGGATTAATACCTGAAGCTTAGCCGCGGAGGGTTCTTTTCAATTCCCTCTTGAAGGGTACGCAGAAAAAGGAAATTAACGTTTCGAATCAGCGGCGGCCTGGCGTCCCCTGCGGCGCATTGTCAGGCGGCGCACCACTCGTCAATGCCAGGCCCGGTGGCGGGGTCGCTGCGAACGACGGGCGTGCGGCGATGTGGTCGAACCAATCGCACAGTTTCGGGTGACCTGGCCGCCAGCGAAGATCGGGATTCCGGGCTTCGAGCCCGAGGCCGCAGGCGAGCGTCATCTGCGCCAGGTTGAGTGCGCCGCGCATCAACCGATGTTCAATCTCCGCCTCCCAGAGATCGGCCATTCGTCCACTGCGGTTTGCTTCGTGCTGGAGGACCGTGGGCGAACGCTCATCCTGCGGCCGCACGATCTCGCGGCTCCAAACCGCGAGGCCGTCCACCATGCTTCGCGCCAGGGCTTCGAGGCGGCGCGCCTCCCACGCTTGCTCTCCGGCTGGCAGATCGAAGACCGGATTGCCATCGAGGTGGTCGAGGTAGGCGCAGATGACCGCGGATTCTTCCAACCCTACGCCGTCGTCACGGATGAGATAGGGGACGCGACCTGATGGATTAATTTGGTAGTACGGACTGCCCGCGACGCGGGTCTGGGCGAGGATGATCTCGACCCGGCTCGTTAATCCCTTCTCGATCACCACGATGCGCGCCATGCGCGCGTAAGGAGAACCCGGCGTTATGTAGAGCTTCATATGCGTGGTTGTCCGTGCGTTGCTTAACGTATTGGTGAACGGCGGGCCGCGATGACGTTTGATGTTGCCACGGCGCTGGCGGCCCGCCGTTCGACCTAAAGTTAGGCGTTGACAGTCACGGAAAAGTGGCCGGAGATGAAAACGGTTTGGTGGCGTCCACCACAAACATCACCAGCGAGTGCAGATCCGTCGAGCCGCTGCTCGAGACCTGCATCGGCGTATCGGCACCATGGCCCGCTTCGGGCCGGCCAATCACGACACGCATCATCCCGTGGGGACTACGGATGCTTTGCTCCCCGGCCAACACGAAGAAGGCCTCGGAGCCCGGATGATTATGCACGGGCGTTATGCTGCCCGGAGGGCCGCCGGCTTCGTTGATCCGAAGGAGATACTGCGGTGCCACGACCCGGGGGATTGGTCCAAATTCCGCGACCTTAGTGCCGCCCGCGGATGACCCACCCGCTGGGCCGAGCGTGAAGAGCCACACTTTGCCCGCCGACTCGGCGACCAACGCCCACGGGCCCGCGGCGGCCTGCGCTTGCGCGAGCGCAGTAAAGTTCTCTATCCGCCAGAAGAGCGGTCCCGCCGGCAACTCCGCGACTTTCTTTTCGGCCAATGGCTTGATGACAAGCGGCTGCTGCGCTATCGCCGTCGATGGCAATGACCATAACCCCGATGCTAAAACCACGATCATACCGATGAGAATGGCGAGGGCCACCCACGCACGGTCGTGGCGCGGAGGCGTGGAGTTCTCGACGTGACTGACCAGAAAGAAGTCGTTGGAGTTTCGCTGCTGTCTCACGAATTCCGAGTGAGCTTCCAGGAGCAACGTGTCGCCCGGTTGGAGCACGATGTCTCCAATCTTACCGGTGATCTTCTCGCCATTGCGTGCGACGGCGATCACGGCGGCGTTGTAGCGAGTCCGGAATCGCCCGTCTCGAATATTCATGCCGATGATCGGGCAACGATTGGAAACGACGGCCTCCATTAGGCAGCGATCACTGTCGGCCGCACTGAGTTTGAACCGACAGCTGGCACGGCCAGGAGGCTTATCAGCAGGTGTTCGGCCAGGTGCCGCAGATCGTGCTCGCCTCGATCATCGCCTTC
>JANNPG010000259.1:0-7514 GCA_031399805.1 Betaproteobacteria bacterium
AGAACTACGAAAAGTACCAGGCTATCGTTGAGGCCGCGGCGGAACTGCGTGGCGCCGGTGTAAAGATTGCGTATTGCGGGTCGTCGATGACGGGCGCAGGCTTTGCTGCGAGCGATTTACATGGTATCGGCGAAGTCGTCCCGGGAGGGTATGTCGAAATTGCCGAGTTGGTATCCAAGGGGTACACGCCGATTCGACCGCCGCTGATCCTGCAAAAAACGAAGGATGCCCGCTATCTCGACCATCCCGAGCTGAAGAAGAAATAGGACGCCAAGCGCGCTTACTCCGGAAGCTGGCGCCGGACGGGCGTTGAATCTCTTCGGGTCCAATTCCCCGCCGCTTGCGGCGGGGTGATTCATTCGCCATCGTTGGCGACGATTGCCTGAACCCGGGTAGCCGTTTAATGTAAGAGGCCCGTTACAAAGTGCGATGGCGGCAGCAAGGAGGACAGCATGAAAGAACTGTCAATCAGCTCGCTCGGGATGATATTCGCGACATTGATTTGCGCCGGTGGCACGATGGCTGCGGAAAGTCCCCATGTCGGGTCCGACAAGGTCGTCTACCATATCAACGATACGGAGGTTCAGGCCACCAGAGCGATGCAGTACATCAACAATCATCTGGAGGTCAACCCGAAGGCGAAAATCGTGGTTGTCACCCACGCATTCGGCGTTGATTTCCTGATTGATGGGGCGAAGAACAAGACCGGAAATCCGTACAATATTGCGGTGGAGGATCTGAGTGCGCGCGGCGTGAAATTCGAGGTGTGCGACATCACTCTGCGCGAGCGCCGGCTCACGCGCAAGCAATTCATCCCCGAGGCGACTTACGTGCCGTCAGGAGTCGCCGAGATCACCCGGCTACAGCAGCGCGAAGGCTACGCTTACCTGAGACCATAAGTTTTTCAGATTACAGTGAGAAAGGGCGGCCATGGCCGCCCTTTCTCCATTGTGCAGCCGTTCACTGCTGCCTGGTCGGCGCGCAGGCGGCGTTATTGCGCTAGAATAATGCGCCGGTCTTTCTGCTTCGCCCGGGCGGACCACTCCTGACTACACGCGTCGCTGCTCAGCCCGCATAAATATCAAATAATGGACTTCTCCTCTCTGCAACCGGTCGAGGCAGCGGTAACGCTGGCGGTGATCTGGATCGGGCTGGGCGTGGCGGGGCTCGCGTTCATGCGCGCGCCGCGCGTGATTACCGGCATCCTGTTTCCCGCCGGCGCCGTGGTGTCGCTCGCGCTTGCCGCGGCCGGGCTGTGGGCGATCGGCGCGCCGGCGAGCAGCGCGATTCTGCCGGCGGGCCTGCCCGACCTGCCGTTTCACGTGCGCGTCGATGCACTGTCCGGATTCTTCCTGCTGTTGTTAGGCGGCGTTTCGTTCGGCATTTCACTGTTTGCCGCCGGTTACTTCCGCGACACCGATGCCACAGTACTCGGGCTGCTCACCCTGCAGTATCACGTATTCCTCGCCAGCATGGCCTTCGTGCTGATCGCCGACGACGCGTACCTGTTCATGGTCACCTGGGAGTCGATGGCGCTGTCTTCGTATTTCCTCGTCACCACCGAACACCATGACGAGCAAAACCGCAAGGCGGGCTTCCTCTACCTCTTGATCGCGCATCTCGGCGCGATCAGCATCCTCCTGTGTTTTGGCGTGCTGCACGGCGGCAACGGCGACTACACGTTCGACGCGCTGCGCGCGGCGAACCTCGGTGGTTACTGGCCCACGGTTGCGTTCCTGCTCGCATTTTTCGGCTTCGGCGCCAAGGCCGGCATGCTGCCGCTGCACGTATGGCTGCCGGAAGCGCATCCGGCGGCACCTTCGCCGGTGTCCGCCTTGATGAGCGGCGTGATGCTGAAGACCGCGATCTACGGCATGGTGCGCGTCATCTACGATCTGATCGGCGGCATCCGCTGGGAGTGGGGCTTGACCGTGCTCTTGTTCGGCGCAGCCACCTCGCTGTTCGGTGTGCTGTTCGCGCTGATGCAGCACGATCTGAAGCGCCTCTTGGCCTACCACTCGGTCGAGAACATCGGCATCATCCTGATCGGCATCGGGCTCTCGATGGTGTTTATCGGCAGCGGCCATCCGGTCGCCGGCGCGCTCGGGCTGATCGCCGGGCTCTATCACACGCTCAATCACGCGGTGTTCAAGGGCCTGCTGTTTCTCGGTGCTGGCGCGATACTCAAGTCGACCGGACTCAGAAACCTGAACGAGATGGGCGGCCTGATCCGCTACATGCCGCACACCGCGCTTTATTTTCTGATCGGCGCGTTCGCGATTTCGGCGCTGCCGCCGTTGAACGGCTTCGTGTCCGAGTGGCTCACGTTCCAGGCCTCACTGCAGGCGCCGCTGCTGGAAAGCAGCGTGGTGCGCAGCCTGGTGCCGATCGTCGCCGCCGTGCTCGCGCTCTCCGGCGCGCTGACCGGCATGTGTTTCGTCAAGGTCTATGGCATTGCGTTCCTCGGCCAGCACCGCCATGAGTTCGCGGAAAAGCCGCGTGAGGCGAGCGGCTGGGAGCGCGCGGGCATGTTGTGGTTGACCATTGCCTGCTTCGCGCTCGGGCTGTTGCCGGTGTTCATGATCGGCGAGCTCAACAAAATCTGCCTAGCGCTGATCGGTACCGGCCTCACCGACGAGGCGATGGCCGCGGGCTGGCTGTGGCTCGTACCGACCGCCAGCACCCAGGCGAGCTACAGCCCGGTCGTGTTCCTGCTGGTGATCGCGGCGGTGTTCGGCTTGACCTTTCTCGCGGTGCGCTACGTCTATCACGGGCGGCTGCGCCGCGCCGATCCGTGGGACTGCGGCTTCCCGGCGCAGACTTCGCGCATGCAGGATTCGGCGGACGCGTTCGGCCAGCCGATCCGGCAGATTTTCGCGCTGGCTTACCGGATCCGGCGTGAAATTCCGCGTGCCGACGATCCGCACCCGGTATTCAGGCAGTCGGTGGAGGACCGGCACTGGTACGCGATGTATCTGCCGATTGCCCGCCTCACCGAATTTCTGTCCGGCCACATCGGCAAGCTGCAGCAGGGGCGCATTTCGGTATACCTGCTGTACAGCTTCGTGACGTTGATCGCACTTCTGGTGTTCGCGCAATGAACATCGCGAGCGGAATCGTCTTGCAGGTGCTGCAGTCGGTGCTGGTGGTGCTGATCGCGCCGCTTATGCAGGGCTGGGTCAACCAGTGCCGCGCCTGGCTGCAGAACAAGAGCGGCGCGGGAATCTGGCAGCCGTACCGGGTGCTCAACAAGCTTTTCCACAAGGATGCGGTGCTTGCGCACAACGCCTCGCCATTGTTCCGCGTCACCCCCTACATCCTGTTCGGCTGCATGTGGCTCGCGGTCGGCATCGTGCCGGTACTGGCGACTGCGCTGCCGTTCGCGCCGGCCGCGGACGTGATCGCGCTGGTCGGGCTCTTTGCGCTGGCGCGCATGTTCGTGTCGCTCGCCGGCTTGGTCATCGGCACCTCGTTCGGCACGCTCGGCGCGCGCCGCGAGATGATGATCGGTTTCCTGGCCGAACCGGCGATGCTGATGACATTGTTCACCGCCTCGCTCATCAGCCACTCCACTTCACTGGCGACCATCGTCGAGACGCTGGGTCAGCGCGAGTTCGTGATTTATCCGAGCATGGCGTTCGCGGGCGTCGCGTTCCTGATGGTGCTGCTCGCGGAGAACGCGCGCATTCCGGTCGACAACCCGGCCACGCACCTCGAGCTGACCATGATCCACGAGGCGATGATCCTCGAATACTCGGCGCGCCATCTCGCATTGATCGAGTGGGCTGCGAGCCTCAAGCTGACTGCTTACATCACGATCGGCTTCGCTATCTTCGTGCCGTGGGGCATCGCGCAGGCCGGCGACTGGTCGGGATTGCCGATCGCGTTCGCCGCGCTCACTGCGAAGCTCGCGGTGGCGGGCGCCGGACTTGCGCTCCTGGAAACGCTGTCGGCCAAGATGCGCATCTTCCGCGCGCCGGAATTTCTCGGCACCGCGTTCATGCTGGCCACCCTCGGCATGCTCACGCATTTTTTGCTTGAAATATGAACAGCGTTGCCACGGAGGACGCAGAGGACGCTGAGGACAAGATATGGACGAACGACAGACGGGAACAATCATCATCGAGGCCGCGATGCGCGTCCATACTGCCTTGGGTGCCGGGCTTTTGGAAAGCGTGTACGAGGCATGCCTTGCTTATGAGTTGGACAAGCGAGGCATCGAAGTGAGGAATCAAGTCGTGTTACCTGTGCGATATGACGAATTGGTGCTGGACAACGGATTCAGGCTGGACCTTCTGGTGGATAACAAGGTGGTGGTCGAGATCAAGGCGATCGACAAGCTCTTGCCTGTCCATACGGCACAGCTATTGAGCTATTTGAAGCTTGGCAATTTCAAACTGGGATACCTTCTGAATTTCAACGTAGCGCACATGAAAGACGGGATCAAGAGGATGGCCAATGGTTTATAACGAATTCCCCTGCGTCCTCCGCGGCAACGCTTTAAAGATATGAACCTGCCGTTCTACGCCCAGTTGATCAATCTATTCGCGGCATTGCTGCTGCTGCTCGCGTTTGCGATGCTGACGCAGCGGCGCATCTTGTCGCTCATCAACCTGTTTGCGATGCAGGGATTGGTGCTGGCGCTATCGACGCTGGTGGTAGCCTACTCGACCCAGAACGGCCACCTGTACGTGTCGGCAGCGGTCACGCTCGGGGTGAAAGTGCTGCTTCTGCCGTGGGGTCTGCACTGGCTGATCAAGAAGCTGAACGTGCGTTGGGACGTAGAAACCATGATCAACATACCCACGACGATGCTGATCGGCATCGTGCTCGTGATCTTCGCGTTCAACCTGGCCGCGCCGATTTCGCAATTTGCCGGCACCGTCACCAAAAGCACGCTGGGTATAGCCACCGCCTGCATCCTGCTCGCCTTCCTGATGATGATCACGCGGCGCAAGGCGGTATCGCAGGTGATCGGTTTTCTCGCGATGGAAAACGGCCTCTTTTTTGCGGCGACCTCCGCGACCTACGGCATGCCGATGGTCGTAGAGCTGGGTATTCTGTTCGACGTGCTGGTGGGGATGCTGATTTTCGGGGTGTTCTTCTTCCACATCCGCGAGACCTTCGAGAGCCTCGACATCCATCACATGGAAAAACTCAAGGAACGCTGATGGAGCTGTTGCTGGTATTGGGCGTGCCGGTCGCCGGCGGCATCCTGCTCGCGGTCTGGGGCCACCGCAATTTCGCGCCGGAACTCAACGCAGGCATGAGCCTTTTGACTTTTCTGGCGGCGGCAGCGCTCGCCGCGCGCGTCATCGCCGACGGGCCGGTCCTGGTGTGGGATGAGAATTTCTTCGTCGACTCGTTCAACGTGTTCCTCGTGGTGTTGACGGCGTTTGTCGCGTTCACGACGTCGCTGTTCAGCCGCCCGTACATGCGCATCGAGTTGTACGCCGGCAAGCTTTCCCCGAACCGGCTGCGGCTCTATCACAGCATGTACCAGATGTTTACTTTCACCATGCAGCTCGCTTTGCTGACCAACAACGTCGGCATACTGTGGGTGGCGATGGAGGCGGCCACGCTCACTACGGTGCTGCTGGTGAGTCTCTACCGTACGCCGGAGAGCCTCGAGGCGGCGTGGAAGTACTTCATTCTGTGCGGCGTGGGGCTGGCGCAGGCGCTGTTCGGCACGATACTGCTTTACTTCGCCGCGGAGAAAGTGCTGGGGCCGGGCGGCACCGCGCTCCTGTGGACGCATCTGTATGAGGTGAAGGATCAACTCGAACCGACCGTGCTGGGGCTCGCGTTCGTGTTCCTGCTGGTCGGATACGGCACCAAGGTCGGGCTCGTGCCGCTGCACAACTGGCTGCCCGATGCGCACGCCGAGGGCCCGACGCCGATCTCGGCAGTACTGTCGGGGCTGTTGCTCAACGTGGCGCTGTATGCGGTGGTGCGCACCAAAGTGCTGGTGGAAGGCGCGCTCGGCACGCATTTCGCATTTCGCCGGCAACCTGATGATGGGCTTCGGCTTGCTGTCGGTGGTGGTCGCCGCGTTCCTGCTGTCGCGCCAGAAGGACGTCAAGCGCCTGTTTGCTTATTCCTCGGTCGAGCACATGGGGATCATGACTTTCGCCTTCGGCATGGGCGGCGCGCTCGCGACCTTCGCGGCGCTGCTGCACATGACGGTGCACTCGCTCACCAAGTCGGCGATCTTTTTCACCGTCGGCCACGCCGCGCAAAAGTCCGGCACGCAGATCATGGGCGATATCCGCGGATTGATCGACAGCAACCCGACCATCGGTTGGGGGCTGATGCTCGGCAGCCTGGCGATACTCGGCATGCCGCCGTTCGGCGTGTTCGCGAGCGAATTCATGATCCTCACGGTGACGATGCACGAACAGCCGTGGGCCACGCCGTTTTTGCTCGCCGCGCTCGGCGTGGCCTTCGCCGCGATTTTCGGCAAGGTGCAGCCGATGGTGTTCGGGACCGCGACCGCGAAGCGCCTGCCGCATCCACCGGCGCTGATACCGGTGTTCGTGCACCTCGCGATCGTGCTGCTGCTCGGGCTGTACATTCCGCCGTACCTCGCCGACTGGTACCGGCAGGCGGCGAAGCTAATAGGATGAGACTACAGCCTTGCCGCCGAGGACGCGGAGGACAGCAGATACAAACACGAAATGAATGCACAAATGCAAATCATCGACGTATACCACAAGCAATCGGTCTTGTTATGGATTTGTTTTTCCTCTGCGTCCTCTGCGTCCTCCGCGGCGGAGCTTTAACATGAAGCTTGAAGATTTTCAGTTTGAATTGAACCCATTGCCCGGCGCGGTGCCGGCGTGGCAGGGGCGCGTCGACCCGCTGCAATGGCGCACAGCCTGCCGGCAGGTGCGCGAGAAGGGCGGCCGGCTGGCCGCATTGTGGGGTACTGACTACAGCGACCGGGGTGCGGGTTACGCCGTGCACGCCGGACTGACGGTACGCGCGGGGCTTCTGGTGATCACGCTACCGCTTGCCGGCGAGAGTTTCCCCGACATCGCGGACATTTTTCCGGCGGCGAACCGCATGCAGCGCGCAATCTACGATCTCTTGGGTGTGCGGGCCGACGGCGCCGCAGATCAGCGCAAGTGGTTGCGCCACGCGGCGTGGCCCGATACGGTATTTCCGCTGCGAAAATCTTTTGACGGCAGGCAATGCTATCCCGTCGGCGCGGACCGCTATCCGTTTATCAAGGTTGAAGGCGAGGGTGTACACGAGATTCCCGTCGGGCCGGTGCATGCGGGCACGATCGAGCCCGGACATTTCCGTTTCAGCGTCATCGGCGAAGGTGTCCTGCGCCTGGAAGAGCGGCTCGGCTACAAGCACAAGGGCATAGAGAAACGTTTCGAGCAGATGGCGCTGGTTGAGGGGGCGAAGCTCGCGGGACGCATTTCCGGCGATTCTACGGTCGCCTACGCATGGGCGTACGCAATGGCGGTGGAGAGCATCACCGGTGTCGAGCCGCCGCCGCGGGC
>JANNPG010000279.1:0-15748 GCA_031399805.1 Betaproteobacteria bacterium
GATACTCAACCGCCAGAACTACGCGCAGGACCTGCAGATCTCGTCGCGCGGCTTCGGCGGGCGCTCGACCTTCGGCGTGCGCGGCATCCGCCTCATTGCGGACGGCATACCGGCGACGATGCCCGACGGCCAGGCGCAGGCCGCGTCATTCGATCTGAATTCCGCCGAGCGTATCGAGGTCATGCGCGGCCCGTTCTCCAGCCTCTACGGCAACGCCGCGGGCGGCGTGATCCAGCTCTTCACCGCCGACGGCCCGCCCGAGCCGACGCTCAGCGGCTCGGCTTACGGCGGCAGCTACGGCATGTACAAGGGCGGCCTGCAATTCGGCGGCCAGGACGGACGGTTCAATTACCTGTACGACACGTCGCGCTTTCACACCGACGGCTACCGCGATCACAGCACCGTCACGCGCGATCAGTCGAACGTCAAATTCAAGCTGCCGGCGCGGGACGGCGTGCTAACGATGGTCATCAACGCGTTCGATCAACCCGAAACGCAGGACCCGCTCGGCTTGAGCCGCGCGCAGGTCGTCACCAATCCGCGCCAGTCCGATCCCGCCGCGACCTTGTTCAACACGCGGAAAAGCGTGCGCCAGAATCAAGCCGGGCTCGTCTACGACCTTGACCTCGGCGGCGGCAATAAGCTGCACGCGCGGACGTATGCCGGCGACCGCCAGGTCACGCAGTATCTCGCCATCCCGCTTGCGGCCCAGTCGTTGCCGACCGCCTCCGGCGGTGTGGTCGATCTCGACCGCGGTTACGAGGGCGTGGGTCTGCGCTGGACGCGCAACGCGAGTGACAGTGCGCGGCCGCTCACCGTCACGGCGGGGGTCGACTACGACCGCATGGCGGAGCACCGCAAAGGCTACATCAACAATTTCGGCGTCCAGGGCGCGCTCAAACGCGACGAGCAGGACAACGTCACCAACACCGGTGTCTACGCGCAGCTCGAATGGAAATTCGCGCCGCGCTGGAGCACCAGCGCCGGCATGCGCTACAGCAGCGTGCGCTTCAGTTCCACGGACTACTTCATCGCACCGGGCAATCCGAACGACAGCGGGGCCGTGAACTTCAGCAAGTCGACGCCGGTCGCCGGCATCCTGTTCAACGCATCGCCGGCGTGGAACGTCTACGCCAACATCGGGCGCGGCTTCGAGACGCCGACGTTTGCCGAGCTCGCCTACCGTCCGGGCGGCGCGACAGGGCTCAACTTCGCGCTGCAGCCGTCGACCAGCCTCTCCAAGGAGATCGGCCTTAAAGGAAAAATCGGCAATACGGCGCGCGTCAACCTGACGCTGTTTCAGGCCAACACCAACAACGAAATCGTGGTCGATACCTCGGTCGGCGGCCGCACCACGTACAAGAACGCGCCGCAGACGTTACGCAAAGGCATCGAATTTTCGGCGGAGGGCTATCTCGGCGCGGGCTTCGAAGCTTATCTCGCCTACACCTGGCTCGACGCCCAGTTCACGCTGCCGTTCTCTTCCGGCACGCCCGCAGTGCGGGTGCCCTCGGGCAACCGGTTGCCGGGCGTGCCCCTCTACATGGTGTACGGTGAACTCGTCTGGCGGCATCCGGCGAGCGGGTTTCATGCCGGGGCCGAGCTGCGCGCAGCCGGCAAGGTGTATGTGAATGACGTGAACAGCGGCTTTGCCGATCCCTACACCATCGGCAATCTGCGCGCCGGCTTCGAGCAGCGCGGTAGAAAATGGCGCCTTACCGAGTTCGCGCGCGTCGACAACATAACCAACCGCCAGTACGTCGGCTCCGTCATCGTCGCCGACGGCAACGGGCGCTTCTACGAACCGTCACCGACCCGCAATTACGTGGTGGGAATCAACGCGCAACTACGCTTTTGAGGTTTCCCTGCCGCCCGCACGGTTGCCAAACGGCCGGTAAGCTGCAAGAATTTTGCATTCTCACTCCGGCACGAAAGCCCGCATTGTGATCGCACTCACCGTCAACGGTGAAGCCCACCGCTTCGAGCAGGCCCTCAACTGCCAGCAACTCATCGAGCGTTTAAAGCTCGGCGGCAAGCGCATCGCGCTCGAACGCAACGGCGAAATCGTGCCGCGCGGCCGGTTGGGCGACGAGATGCTGGCGGATGGCGACCGGCTCGAAATCGTCGTCGCCGTCGGCGGCGGCTGATTGACCTGGGTCAAATGCTGCGCACCTGCTAACGATGCATACTTTGGCTGTATCCTGAAGCCCGAATCCCCTTCCCCCGTAGCGGGGGAAGGTAGGATGGGGGCAACTGAATAAGACTTTTATGAAACCTCACGAAAATCTCGATCCGCTGATCATCGCGGGCAAGCCGTACCAATCGCGCCTGATGGTCGGCACCGGCAAGTACAAGGACTTTGCGCAGACGCGCGCCGCTATCGACGCGAGCGGCGCGCAGATCGTCACCGTCGCGATCCGCCGCACCAACATCGGCCAGGACCCCAAGCAACCGAGTCTGCTCGACGTCCTGCCGCCCGCGCAGTTCACCATTCTGCCCAACACCGCGGGCTGCTACACCGCCGACGACGCGGTGCGCACGCTCAGGCTCGCACGCGAACTGCTCGACGGCCACGACCTCGTCAAGCTCGAAGTGCTCGGCGACCAGAAGACGCTGTTTCCGAACATGGCGGAGACGCTGCGCGCCGCGGCGACGCTGGTGAAAGATAATTTCAAGGTCATGGTCTATTGCAGCGACGACCCGATCGCGGCCAGGCAGCTCGAGGAAATCGGTTGCTGCGCGGTCATGCCCCTCGCATCGCTGATCGGCTCCGGCATGGGCATACTCAATCCGTGGAACCTGCAGATCATCATCGACAACGCGAAAGTTCCCATCATCGTCGACGCCGGCGTGGGCACCGCGTCGGACGCCGCGATCGCGATGGAACTCGGCTGCCACGGCGTGCTGATGAACACGGCGATCGCGACCGCCGGAAATCCGGTGATGATGGCCTCGGCGATGAAGAAAGCGGTCGAGGCCGGGCGCGAAGCATTTCTCGCCGGCCGCATGCCGAAGAAACCATACGTCGCTGCGGCAAGTTCGCCGAGCGAGGGCACGTTTACCGCGAACCCGCCTGCCGGCGGTGGCGCTATGCCGGCGAAGTAGCATGCCGGTGGACGCACTATCCCGGCGAAATAGCATTGCCGGCGTGCGGCGGGCTTGATTCTCCCTCCACCAGCCCCCATATCACGTAATACAAAACTGCCAGGTTAATTGCGCATAACGTTTTGGGGATCCCAGCATGAAACACATCAAACCTGCGGCGCTGAAGCAGTCGCTCGATCGCAACGAAGCATTGCTCATCGACGTGCGCGAGCCCGGCGAATTCGCGCGCGAACATATCGCCGGCGCGCAATCGTTCCCGCTTTCGTCACTCGAACCGTCGCGCCTGCCGCGCGACCGGCGCATCGTGCTGTGCTGCCAGTCGGGCGCGCGTTCGATCCAAGCGCTCGCGCAACTGGAAGCCGCCGGCCTACACGACGTCGCCCAGCTTGATGGCGGATTAAGCGCGTGGAAAGCCGCGCACCTCACGACTTCGATCGACATCACGCAACCCATCAGCATCATGCACCAGGTGCAGATCACCGCCGGTTCGCTGGTCGTGCTCGGCGTCGTGCTCGCCGCGCTGGTTTCGCCGTGGTTCATCCTGCTGTCGGGTTTCGTCGGCGCGGGACTCGTATTTGCTGGCGTCACCGACACCTGCATGATGGCCCGCTTGCTGTCGAAACTGCCGTACAATCGCCCCAAACCCGCACAACACGCTCACGCCTGACGCAAGCGCGCCGCCCGTGCGTCTGCCGAATTCTGACTCCTGAATCCTGGATCCCGATGTTGCACCGGCCGATCCGCAGTTTCGTGCTGCGCCAGGGACGCGTCTCGAACGCGCAGCAGCGTGCGCACAACACCCTGCTCCCGCAGTTCGGCATCCCGTACGCGCCGCAAACCATCGATCTTGAGCGAATTTTCGGCCGCAGCGCACCCACAATTCTCGAGATTGGTTTCGGCATGGGCGAGACGACCGCGGCAATCGCAGCACTTCATCCCGAAAATGATTATCTTGGCATCGAAGTGCACACGCCCGGCGTCGGCAGTCTGCTTAAAGTTATCGCGGAGCGGAATCTAACCAACGTGCGCATCGTGCAGCACGACGCAGTCGAAGTTCTGCGCAACATGATCGCGCCGGACACGTTCGACGCGGTGCATGTCTTCTTTCCCGATCCGTGGCCGAAGAAGCGCCATCACAAGCGGCGGCTTATCCAGCCGCCGCTGATAGCGATGCTATGCGAGAAATTGAAGCCCGGTGGGTATATCCACGCGGCGACTGATTGGCAGGATTATGCGGAACAGATTCTCGCCGTGATGTCAGCCGAACCGCGGCTCGTCAACACCGCGCCAAGCTACGCGCCGCATCCCGCCTACCGGCCGCAGACCAAGTTCGAGAGCCGCGGCCTGAAATTGGGCCACGACGTGTGGGACGTGATTTTCCGGCGGCGCTAAAAGTGTCCCTAACACAATGAAACACGCACCGCGTTACGGCTCGACCCTCAGGTTGGCTTCCTTGACGAGCTTGCCCCAGCGCGCGGCTTCGCTCGCCATGAACCGGCCGAACTCCTCGGGCGTGCTGGTGATCACATCGACACCGACCTCACCGAGACGGGTTTTCACTTCCGGCGTCGCCAGCGCCCTGACGACATCCGCATTCACCTTGTCGACGATCGCGCGCGGCACTCCCGCCGGGAACAGGATGCCCCACCAGTTGACCGCGGCGAAACCCGTGATGCCCTCCTCGGCGAGCGTCGGCAACTCGGGCGTGAACGGCCAGCGCTTCTCGCTGGTGACCGCGAGCGCGCGCAGCTTGCCGGTTTTCAAGGCCTGCACCGCGGGCACCGCGTCCGAGAACATGGTGGTGATCTGCCCCCCCATGACGTCGGTAATCGACAGCGCATTGCCTTTGTAAGGCACCGTAATCATCTTGACGCCGGCCAGACGCTGGAACATCTCGCCGGCGAAGTGCGACATGCTGCCGGGACCGCTGGTCGCGTAGGTGAGTTCGCCCGGATACCGCTTGGCGAGCGCGACAAGCTCCTTCACGTTCTTCACCGGCAGGATCGATGGCACCACCAGGATGTTGGCCGCGATCGTGATGCGCGAGACCGGCACAAAATCCTTCTGCCAGTCGTAAGTGACTTTCGCCAGCAGCGGCTTGGCGACGACCGGCCCGAAATTGCCCAGCACGAATGTGTAGCCGTCGGCCGGCTGCCTTGCAGCGTACTCCATGCCGATCGAGCCGTCCGCGCCCGGCTTGGATTCGATGAGAACGGTCTGGCCCCAGTATTCGGTCAGCTTCTGGCCGATGATGCGCGCCATCACGTCGGAGCTGCCGCCCGGGGGATAGGTCACGATGAATTTGACGAGTTTGTTCGGATAATTCGCCGGCGCCTGCGCCTGCGCTACGCCGCACAACGCGGCGCAAAATACCAAACTTGCACCAGAAAACCGACCGACAGCATTCATGACTCCTCCTAGTATGATCTAGTCACTCCAGCCCGCATTGTAGTCGAAAGTGACCGAAACGCAATTCGCCGCACGCGCATGGGATATCATCTTTCGGCGGCTGATTATTGGTTTTAGTTCGTTTCCCGCGAGGTGTTTCATGTTCGCCGTAATCTTTGAAGTCGAACCCGCACCGGGCAAGCAACAGGAGTACCTCGATATCGCTTCGTCGCTGCGGCCGGAACTCGAAAAAATCGACGGCTTTGTTTCGATCGAGCGCTACTCAAGCCTGACGACGCCGGGAAAAATTCTGTCGCTGTCGTTCTGGCGCGACGAAGCGGCGATCATGCGCTGGCGGCAGCACGAAGCACACCACCGCGCGCAATGGCAGGGCCGCTCGGGTATCTTTGCCGGCTACCGGCTGCGCGTGGCATCGGTCGCGCGCGACTACGGCATGTTCGACCGCGCAGAGGCGCCGCAGCGGTTTCCGGAAATCAAGCGCTGATCATTCAAAGTCCGGTCCGTTCGCTGCTGTGCCCCCGGGTGGCGGATAACGCAGTGTCCGCAAAATATCCGGATTTCGGCACGGCTGCCCCGCAGCAACGACGACAAATAGACTATGCTTGTTGGCATATCCGCAAACCTTATTACGCGTTAGGACTCAAACATGCCCGCCTGGCTGATACCCGCACTCAAGGCCGTTCTCCCGCATCTCGGAACCATCGTTTCCGCGGCCACGCCGGTATTTACGAAGAAAACCGCCGATGCTGTCCCCAATCAGACGCAGTTGCTGCAACAACAAATAACGGAACTGCAGGCCGCGGCATCCGGCAATGATGCGCACATCAAGGAGCTGGCAGCGCAGATCCAGACTACGGTCGAGGCTTTGGAAAAGGGGGCATCCCTCGCGGAAAGCAGGCATCGACTGGTTCTGGTTCTCTGCCTCGCGGCAGCGGTCTTGTCCGTGACGTCGCTGGGAATCGCGTTGGTCATGCTTCTTGCGCGATGATTCCTGGCTTTAGCTGCCGGGCAAGCAGTTAAACCGGCTCTTTCTCCGGCAGAAAAATCTGCAGCAAGTCGTTCAGAAACCGCCGCCCCAGCGCGGTCGGCGTGATGCGCTGGTGGTCGCGCTCGATCAACCCACGCAGTTCTGCCGCCTCAAGTTGCTTCAACATCGCCGTCAGCGGCACGCCGGCGCGCTCCTCGAAGAGCACCAGCGGGAACCCGCCGGTGAGCCGCAGCGCGTTCATCATGAACTCGAAGCCGATCTCACCGGCGGCGACATCGTGCTGCTCCTGGATCGCGTTGCCCGCCGCCGCACCCTCCATGTATCGCTGCGGCTGCTTGAAGCGCGCCTGGCGCGCGATGCGGCCGGGAAATGAGATCTTGCTGTGCGCGCCGGCGCCGATGCCGAGATAGTCGGCTAACGTCCAGTAATTCATGTTGTGCCTGGCCTGCCTGCCTGGCAGCGCAAACGCCGAGGTCTCGTAATGGCGATAGCCCGCAGCGGCGAGCCTCGCCTCGATGGCCTCCTGCATTTGCGCCGTCGCATCGTCGTCGGGCAGCGCCGGCGGATAGCGGTGAAAGTATGTATTCGGCTCGAGCGTCAGGTGATAGGCCGAGATGTGCTGCGGCGCAAATCTGATCGCCTCATCGATGTCGGCCAGCGCGTCCTCAACGGTCTGCGCCGGCAGTCCATACATGATATCGAGGTTCACATTATCGAAATTGTGCGTCGCAATTTCGATCGCGCGCCGCGCATCCTTGTCGTCGTGTATGCGGCCGAGTGCCTTGAGATGCTGTGCGTTGAAGCTCTGGATGCCGATCGACAGCCGGTTGATGCCCGCCGCGCGGAACGCGCGGAACTTCTCCGTCTCAAACGTGCCCGGATTCGCTTCGAGCGTGATCTCCGCATCGGTGGCCAGCGGCACGCGCGCGCGCACGGCGGCGAGTATCTGCTCGATGCTCGCGGCGGCAAAAACACTCGGCGTGCCGCCGCCAAAAAACACCGTGTAGACCTTGCGGCCCCAGATCAGCGGGAGTGCCGCTTCGAGGTCCGCAATCAGCGCATCGACGTAACGCTCTTCGGGAACGGGCCCGCGCGCCTCATGCGAATTGAAATCGCAGTACGGGCATTTGCGCACGCACCACGGGATGTGGATGTAGAGCGACAGGGGCGGCAGCGCCCGGAAGCGCGGTGAGGCGTGAGGCGTGAGGCGTGAGGAGGAAACCGCGCTTGCCGCAGCGGCGCCCGCCTCATCCTCCGGCTCACGCCTCACGCCTAACGCCTCACGGGCCGCGCGGGACGCGCGGGACGCGGCGGCTGCAGCCGCGCCGCGAGCCCGGCGAGCGCCTGCCCGCGATGGCTGATGCGGTTCTTTTCTTCGGGCTTGAGTTCCGCCCCGGTCTTCCGCAGCGCGGGAATCAGGAATAACGGGTCGTAACCGAAGCCGCCGCTGCCACGCGGGGATTTCACGACCTCGCCATGCCATTCCGCTTCGCAGATGATCGGCTGCGGGTCATCGGCGCCGCGCGTGAGCACGATCACGCAGTAGTAATGCGCCTTGCGATTGGTTTCGCGCGCAAGCAACTCCAGCAGCTTCTGATTGTTGCGCGCATCCTGGCTTGCGCGTCCGCCGGCGAAGCCGGCGGCCGGCTCACCGGCAAAGCGTGCCGAATAAACACCGGGCGCGCCGTTCAGCGCATCGACGCAAATGCCCGAATCGTCGGCGAGCGCCGGCAGCCCGGTGTGCCGGCTCGCATGCCGCGCTTTGGCGAGCGCATTCTCGATGAACGTGCAATGCGGTTCCGCCGCTTCCGGCACGCCGAGCGACGACTGCGCGACGATCTCGATGTCGAGTGGTGCCAGTATGGCGCCAATCTCGTTCAGCTTGCCGACGTTGTTCGAGGCGATGACTATCTTGCGCATACTAAACAGCTTTGCCGCAATGGACGGAAAGGAAACCAAAAACTGATTTTTCAAGAACGCTTCGTGTTGTCGCAACTGTTATTGACTTAGAGCTCATTTCAAAATGAGAGATACGTCATCTCCGTGGCAATGTAATCGTCCCCCAAGAGGACTTCCTCCGGGGCGTCCCCCGAGGGGACTTCCTTCGGGGCGTCCCCCGAGGGGACTTCCTTCGGGGCGTAGCGCCGGCGACTCGCCTGCATGGAGACCGGTTCAGGCGGGGTCGCCTGCGCTACCCACATTTTGAAATGCGCTCTTAAGCATGTACTGTTCGCCCGGGTACTCGATCTTTTCGCCTGATCGCTTTTCCTTTGCGTCCTTCGCGTCCTTTGCGGTGAAGCTGTTGCCTTTCTAGTTTTTTAACGCGTCTTTTTGCGCGGCGATCAACTGCTGGATGCCCTGCTGCGCGAGATCGAGCAGCGCGTTCATTTCCGCGCGCGAGAACGGCGCGCCTTCGGCGGTGCCCTGCACCTCAATGAGACCGCCGCTGCCGGTCATCACGACATTCATGTCGGTGTCGCACGCGGAATCCTCGGGATAATCGAGATCGAGCACCGGCACGCCCTGGTAAACGCCGACCGAAACCGCCGCGACGAAGTCGCGTATCGGGGACGCCGCGATGAGATTCTTTTCAAGCAGGTGGCTCACCGCGTCGTGCACCGCGACGAACGCGCCGGTGATACCCGCCGTGCGCGTGCCGCCATCGGCCTGGATGACATCGCAATCGATTTGCAGGGTGCGCTCGCCCAACGCGGTGAGATCGACCACCGCGCGCAGCGCGCGGCCGATCAGGCGCTGGATTTCCTGCGTGCGCCCCGATTGCTTGCCGCGCGCGGCTTCGCGGTCGGAGCGCGTGTTGGTGGCGCGCGGCAGCATGCCGTATTCGGCGGTGAGCCAGCCCTGCCCTTTGCCCTTCAGAAACGGCGGCACCTTGTCCTCCACGCTGACGGTGCACAGCACCTTGGTGTCGCCGGCTTCGATCAAGACGGCGCCTTCGGCATGCCGCGTGTAATGGCGCGTGATACGAAGTTCGCGTATCTCGTCGGGCTGGCGCTTGCTGGGCCGCATAATGTGCTATCTTTCCTGGGTATGAATTATGCAACAACCCATAATTTTATGAGTTGAAGTTCAGCGTATTTTACCCTCCACCCTTCACGTTACGCTCGCGACTGAAAAAATATGATTTACAGCATGACCGGATTTGCCAGCGCGACCCGCGAACTCGCCACCGCCGCGTTGAGTGTCGAGTTGCGCTCGGTCAACCACCGCTACCTCGATCTGCAGTTCCGCCTGCCCGAGGATTTGCGCGCGCTTGAGCCGGGTTTGCGCGAACTGATCACCGCGCAGCTCCAGCGCGGCAAGGTCGAATGCCGTGTCGGGCTTATTGCGCTGCCGTCAGCACCCAAGTCGTTCGAGCTCAACGCCGACGTCCTGAAGCAATTGCGCGCGCTCTCCGAGAAACTGCGGCTGGCGTGGCCCAGCGTGCCCGGTCTCACCGCCGCGGATATCCTGCGCTGGCCCGGCATGCTGGGTGCGGAAACCGTGTCGCTCGATGAAATGCGCGCCGTGTGCAACGAAGCGCTGCACGAGGTGCTCGACGAATTCACCGCGTCGCGCGCGCGCGAAGGCGAAAAGCTCAAAGCCGTGTTGCTCGAGCGCGTGACGGCCATGGAAGAGCGTGTTGCCACCGTGGCGCCGCGCATGCCCGAAGTGCTGGCGGCCTTTCGCGAAAAGCTCGCGGGCCGACTGCACGAAGCGATGGCGGTGAACGACGACGAGCGCATACGCCAGGAAATCACGCTGTTTGCCAATCGTATCGACGTCGACGAGGAGTTGTCGCGGCTCACCACCCACTTCGGCGAAATCAGGCGCATCCTCGACGCCGGCGGCGCGGTTGGCAAGCGACTCGATTTCATGATGCAGGAACTGAACCGCGAAGCCAACACGCTCGGCTCCAAATCGGTCGACGCCGAGGTCACCAGGGTCGCGCTCGATTTAAAGCTCCTGATCGAACAGATGCGCGAACAGATCCAGAATATTGAGTGAGGCGTAAGGCGTGAGGCGTGAGGCGGGAAAAACTGTGACCTCTGGCCGCAAGATGCGGCTGCAACAGTTCGCTGTCGGGCCTTGCGCTTACACCTTACGTTTCACGCCTCACGCCTCACGCCTCACCCTTCACCCCGCGAAACCATGAGCGGAAACTTATTCATCGTCTGCGCGCCGTCCGGGGCCGGCAAAACGAGCCTCGTCGCCGCGCTCCTGAAAGCCGATCCCGGAGTCAAGCTGTCGGTATCGTTCACCACGCGCAATCCGCGCCCGGGCGAAGTCGACAGCCGCGATTACCACTTTGTCACCCGCCGGAAATTCGAGGAAATGGCCGCGGCGGGGGCGTTTCTCGAAAGCGCGTTCGTGCACGGCAACTACTACGGCACTTCGCAGCACTGGATCAACGACCAGCGCGCCGCCGGCGCCGACATCCTGCTCGAAATCGACTGGCAGGGCGCGGCCCAAGTGCGAAAAGTGATCCCGGAAGCGGTCGGCATCTTCATCGTGCCACCGTCGTTCGAAGCGCTGGATACGCGGCTCAACGCGCGCGCGCAGGACCCGCCGGACGTTATCTATCGCAGGCTCACGGCGGCGCGCGAGGAAATCAGCCACGTAGCCGAGTTTAAGTATGTTATTATTAACGACAAATTCGACGAGGCGGTGCGGGACTTGGCGAGCATCGTCCGCGCACGGCGCCTCTTGGCATCCAGCCAGTTGGCGCGCCACAGCGACCTGATTAACCGCATGACTTAAGGAATTTATCCATGGCACGCATCACTGTAGACGACTGTCTGAAAATCATACCGAACCGTTTCGAGTTGACGCTCGCCGCCACTTATCGCGCGCGCCAGATCGCCAATGGCGCTACACCGATGGTGGAAGCCAACCGCGACAAGTCGACCGTCATCGCCTTGCGCGAACTGGCCGGCGGCCACTACGGACTCGACATCCTCAACAAGACCCCGGCGTAACCGAGGGCCGAAGACGGGGACCGCGGAATGAAGGATGGGGCACGGCACTACGCGCGACATGAACTGAACCTCATCCTTCCGCCGCCTCCATTCCGCCTTCTTCCGGCGCCATGCCCGAAGCCGCCACGCTCTTCAAGGAATGGTCCGGTTACCTCAAGCCGGAAGACGTAACGCGGATCGAAACCGCGTACCACTTCAGCGAAGCCGCGCATAACGGCCAGTTCCGCGCCTCGGGCGAACCGTACATCTCGCACCCGCTGGCGGTCGCCAACATACTCGCCCAGCTGCATCTCGATTCGCAGGCGCTGTCCGCGGCGCTCTTGCACGACGTGATGGAAGACACCGCCGTCACCAAAGCGGAAATCAGCAGGAAATTCGGCAAGCCGGTCGCCGATCTCGTCGACGGCGTGTCCAAGCTCGACCGCATCGAATTCGAGACCCACGAGGAAGCGCAGGCCGAGAATTTCCGCAAAATGCTGCTGGCGATGGCGCGCGACGTGCGCGTCATTCTCATCAAGCTCGCCGACCGCCTGCACAACATGCGCACGCTCGACGCGGTGCCGGCCGCCAAAAGAAAGCGCGTCGCGCGCGAGACGCTCGAGATTTATGCCCCGATCGCCAACCGCCTGGGCCTCAACAGCATCTACCAGGAACTCGAAGACCTTGCCTTCAGCTACCTGTACCCGGCGCGCAACCGCGTGCTGTCGAAGGCATTGAAAAGCGCGCGCGGCAACCGCCGCGAAGTCGTTTCCAAGGTGGAGGAGGCGGTAAACAAGCGGCTGAAGAAAGAAGGCATCGGCGCCGTGGTACGCGGCCGCGAGAAGCACCTCTACAGCATCTACCGCAAGATGCGCGAGAAACACCTGTCGTTCGCCAAGGTTCACGACGTGTTCGGCTTTCGCATCATCGTCAAGGACGTGGCGTCGTGTTATCTCGTGCTGGGCGCGCTGCACGCGCTCTACAAACCGATCCCCGGCAAGTTCAAGGACTATATCGCGATTCCGAAGACGAACGGCTATCAATCGCTGCACACCACGCTGTTCGGCCCGTTCGGCAGCCCGATCGAGGCGCAGATCCGCACCCAGGAAATGCACAAGATCGCGGAAGCCGGCGTAGCGTCGCACTGGCTCTACAAGAGCACCGATGCGTCGCTCAACGAGCTGCAGAAAAAAACCCACCAATGGCTGCAAAGCCTGCTCGAAATTCAGTCCGGCAGCGGCGACTCGACCGAATTTCTGGAGCACCTCAAGGTCGACCTCTTTCCCGACGCGGTGTATGTATTCACGCCAAAGGGCAGAATACTTTCGCTGCCGCGGGGTGCTACGGCGGTCGATTTCGCGTACGCGGTGCACACCGACATCGGCAACCGCTGCGTGGCGGTCAAGATCAACGACGAACTGATGCCGCTCAGGACCGAATTGAGGAACGGCGAGCGCGTCGAGATCATCACCGCCTCGCACGCCAAGCCCAACCCCCTGTGGCTCAACTACGTGATCACCGCCAAGGCGCGCTCGCACATCCGCCATTTTCTGAAGAGCGTGCAGTCGACCGAATCGGCGCAACTCGGCGAGCGTTTGCTCAATCAGGCGTTGAGCGTGTTGCGCACCGGTGTGGCCGAAATCAAGGATGCGCAATGGGAGAAACTCCTGAAGGACACCGGCGCCAAATCGCAGCAAGACATCCTTGCCGACATCGGTCTCGGCAAGCGCCTGAGTGTCGTCGTGGCGCGCCGTTTGCTGTCGTTGAGCGAGACTCCCGGCGAGGAACGCCGGAAAGTCGGCCCGGTGATGATCCGCGGCTCGGAGGGCATGGCGATACAGTTTGCGCAATGCTGCAAGCCGATTCCCGGCGATCCGATCATCGGCCTCATCAGCAAAGGCCAGGGTATGGTGATCCATACCCACGACTGTCCGGTGATCGCGAAGTCACGCGCCGACCCCGGTAAAGTGATCGACGTGGAATGGGCGCCCGACACGAAGAAACTCTTCAACGTCAGCATCAGGCTCGTCGCGAAAAACCAGCGTGGCGTGCTGGCCAAGGTCGCGGCGGCGATCGCCGGCGCCGATTCGAACATAGACAACGTCTCGGTCGACCCCGAACAGGACGATCAGTATGCGACCATGCACTTCACCCTGCAGGTGTTCAACCGTCTGCATCTCGCGCAGATCATGCGTACCTTGCGCCGCACGCCAGAAGTCATCCGCATCACGCGCGTCAACAACTAAGGAAGCTCTGAATAAGGGTCTACCTAATCGAAGCTTCCTCTGAAGTGGCGGATATACAAGGGGGCGTCGCCCCCTTGTTCAGAGACTCACTGACGCGCACCATCACTGCCGGCGCCGGCAGATGTCGTAACCGTCCTGCCAGCCCTGCGCGTAACTCGCATCGGATTTAAAGCGCGGCTCGTCGCGCTTCCTCGCGGCGTTGACGCTGGCACAGCCGTCGGCATAGCCGGCGCGGAACGCCGGCGGATAGCCTGAAAGGTTGACCCCGGGCGCCGCGGGTGCAGACGCGGGCGGGGGCGCCGGCTGGCTCGCGCAGCCCGCCACCAGCGCTGCTGCAACGATGATGAAAAAAACTCGCATGCTTGATCCGTAGGTCATCACTTTACCGGCCCTCGCTCATCGGCGTTTATCGGTGACTGATGGTTGTTTTAAGTTTTTGAGATTGCTTCTACTACTTCACCAGCGTATGCATGATGGCGCGCGGCACGAGCGAATTTCCGCCCAGCACCTGCAGTGATTGATCATCGCTGGCGACGCAGATTTTTTGCAGCGCCAAAAACGCGCGGCCGGCGGCGGTGTCATGCCAGAACCAGTGCAGGACAGCCTGCGCATCAGGATTGCCGGGTTGGGCGGCGGCGGCCTCGTAGTAATACGCGCGAAGATCGTCACACACGATCTTGAGTGTTTCACCCGCGCTCATGCCGGCGAGGTTGGGCGCCGGCGAGGATTTCAGGTACGACGCCACAAATTGAGCGGCCTTTTCCATCGGCATCCCGCTTAAGCCCGTGGTCGTGCGCGCGCGGCGTTTTTCCGCCAGATCGTGCCACGGCGCGAGTTCTTCTATTTCCTGCGTGAGTTCGGCACCCGGATCGCGCGTGTCGACCGCGCGCTCGAAACTCACCGGGCAGGCGACGCCCTGCATTTCTTCTTCAGCGGGATGCGGCGCGTCTTCGGGATAATCTTCGAGCACCGGTCCCGCCGGCGCTTCGAGCAGGCGCAACGCCGCGAGCAGCACGCACCGCTGGAATGCGCCGTCGCCCGGCACGCCGAACGGGCGGCCGAGTATGAACGGCACCCACAACGCGCGCGGCGGGTTGATCGCTTGCGTGTGCTCGCGCACGAGCGAAATCTGCGTGGTTGCGATGCCCGCTGTTTCGAGGTAGTGGCCGAGTGCGCCGACGGCGCACGTGCAGTTCGGTCAGACCGGACTTAACAATACTGCATCAACCCGGTCCTTCTTGAGCAGTCCGGCAAGTTCGCGCGCTTTCGGCTCGATCTTGCGGATGGGTGCTGCGCCCATGAACGAATAGTGATAACCGGCGACCGACCCGATCACGCCGTCGCGCGCGAGCTCGTTCAAACGGTCGAGCGGAAACGCGACGTTGTGATCTTCCTGGTGTCCGGCCACTTCTTTCAAAGCTAGCTCCCGGAGCTGAAGAATTTTCTCCGGTTTAAAGAAATTCTGTAAGGCCTGTTGAACTTTACTGCTGTCGTATATCTTTCCTTCCTTGAGCCGGGTAATCAGTTCATCCGCTGTAAGATCAATGTTTACCACTTCATCCGCCAACTGGAGCAGCTTGTCCGGTACTCTTTCCTTTACTTCTATACCTGTGATTGACTTCACATCTTCATTAATACTTTCGATATGCTGGATATTGATGGCAGAAATAACATTGATTCCAGCTTCCATAATATCGAGTACATCCTGCCATCTCTTTTCATTCTTGCTGCCGGGAATATTGGTGTGTGCCAGTTCATCAACGATTACTGTTTGCGGCTGCAGCAACAGTATGGCCTGTACATCCAGTTCATCCAGTTGCTTTCCTTTATAAAACATGCCCTGCGTCACGATTGCGCCGAGATTGACGCCGAGGTCGACGGGCGCCTTCAACGAGGAGGGCGCGATCAAGAGGATGCCGCTCGACAGCGGCCCCGTCACCACGCTCGCCAACGGGCAGAGCTTTCCCTTCGGCATCGTGCAAACGTCTACTGGACCACGGGAAGCGGCGACAATAGCGTGAAGAGCGTTCCCATTGGCGGCGGCG
>JANNPG010000381.1:0-1654 GCA_031399805.1 Betaproteobacteria bacterium
CTGCTGAAGAGCCCCGAGTTTCGCGAGGGCATGCTGGCTCGCGGCGCCGTTCCGATGGGGGGCAGCAGCGAAGAGTTCGCCGCTTTCATGCGGCAGGAAGTCGGCAAATACGCGGCGCTGGTAAAAGAATCCGGAATCAAGGCCGAGTAGTAGTGTCGTTCACTCGATCGTCAATCCGACTGCCTTGATCAATTTGCTGTATCGCGCGATCTCCGATTTCATGTAAGCCGCAAGCTGATCGGGAGTTCCGGCAACGGGATCGATGCTTTGCTTCCTGAGCCACTCGACGACCTCGGGCTGACTGAAGCCGGCGACGATCTCGGCGTTGAGACGCTTGATCACATGCGGCGGCGTCCCGCGCGGTGCAACCAGGCAATTCCATCCGTTGACCTGATAACCGGGAACGCCGCCCTCGGTGAAGGTTGGAATCTCCGGTGCTGCCGCAGAGCGTTTGCTGCTCGCAACCGCAAGCAACCGCAGTTTTTTGGCCGTCGCATGCGGATACAGAGAGGATATGCTGCCGAGCATCATCCCGATCTGACCACCGATGAGATCGATGATTGCGGGACCATTCCCCTTGTAGGGAACGTGCACCATATCGATGCCCGTCACTTGCCTGAACATCTCTCCGGCAAGATGATTGGCGCTGCCGGTTCCTGCCGAGCCGAACGTCAACTTGCCCGGATTGGCCTTTGCATACGCCACGAATTGAGCAACCGAGTTGACCGGCAACGACAGGCTCACCGCCAGTACATACGGCTGCGTGGTGAGCAGCGCTATCGGTGCGAAATCGCGCTCGGGATGATAGGCAAGCTTGTCCTTCAATGCGGGCGTCACGGCGAACGTGGTCTCTGACGAGACCAGCAGGGTGTAGCCGTCCGCCGGCGAACGCGCCGCAATCTCGGCGCCGATCGCCGTCGCCGCGCCGCCGCGATTGTCGACCACGACGTTCTGCGCGAGGCGCTTCGCCAGCACGTCGCTCGTCAGCCGCCCCATGATGTCGGTGGGGCCGCCGGGCGGGTACGGCACGATCATGCGTATGGGCCGGTTGGGATAATCCTGCTGCGCGAAAGTCGGCGCCGCGATTAGCGCTGCAGCCCCGAGAAAAATCATGCCTGAAAATCTGGATAATTCCATTTCGATCCTGCCTAATGGACAAATGAAGGAACGGCGTTAGTCATACTGTGCCACAAAATTCCAAAGAAACCCCTCCCCCCGTCAAGGGGGAGGGAATCTTTCATGCGTTTGTTACCTCTGTCTGGCGATGACGGCGTCCACCGCAGCTTCGAGCTTGCGGGCGGCCGCCGCGAGCCGCGCGTCGATACCGGCCACTGTCTGCTCGTCCGCGGCCGTCGCCTCTTCGAATATCTTGGCCTGACGCAGGGACTCCGCCGGCGCGGGTCCGCCGCGCAGCGTGCGGGCGGCGATGAAGCGTTCCGCGTCGAGCGACTCGTTAATAGAGTTCTGATCGAGTCCTGCGGGTTTTTCGTGGTAGGCGATCGCGGCCTCGTCAAGCAATACCGGCGTAACGTCAGCGGGCCCGAGACCGCGCTCCTCGCACAGCCTGACGAGTATGCCGACGATCTGATGGGCGGTCCGCCATGGCATGTCCTGCTGGCTCACCAATGCGCCCGCGAGATCCGTCGCAGTCGCC
>JANNPG010000415.1:0-2135 GCA_031399805.1 Betaproteobacteria bacterium
CTGCTGAAAGCGGTCGGCGGCTATATGCAACCGACCGAAGGCAGCATGAGCCTGAATGGTGCGGCGATAAAGAGGCCGGGTTCCGACCGCGTGTTCGTATTCCAGGAGTTCGACCAGTAGTTGCCGTGGAAAACGGTCAAGGAGAATGTGATGTTCGCGCTCACCTCCAGCCGCAAACTCACCGGCCGCGCCGCCGAGGACAAGGCGATGCAATACATCGAGAAGGTGAAGCTTGCGCAGTTTGCCAACAGTTACCCTCATACGCTGTCGGGCGGCATGAAGCAGCGCGTCGCGATTGCGCGCGGGATGGCGATGGAGCCCGCTGTGCTGTTGATGGACGAGCCGTTCGCCGCGTTGGACGCGCTGACGCGGCGCAAGATGCAGGAAGAGCTGCTGCAGTTGTGGGATGACACCCATTTCACAGTGCTGTTCGTCACGCACTCGATTCCGGAGGCGGTGCTTATCGGCAACCGGATTCTTCTGCTGAGTCCTCATCCGGGCCGCGTCAAGGCCGAACTCAATAGCGACGGCAGGGACAATGTCGGCACCGACGGCAAGAAGCTTTCCGACAGCATTCACGACATGCTGTTCGCCGACCAGATCGAGGAGGAGGTAGCCCCGCATGGCTGATAACGTTTTAGTGCAACGTCCCGAGTTCGTGCGCGAGGTCGAAATCAGCGCGTACGGCGTGGTCGAGAAGCCGCTCACGGCATGGGAAAAGCTATTCAACAACGCAGCGGTGCGCAAAGGCCTGATCCTGCTGATGCTCGCCGTCATCTGGCAGGTCTACTCGACGCTGCTCAACAATCCGCTGCTGTTTCCCAAGTTCAGCGATACCATCGCGGCGTTTTACGAGAACATCATGAACGGCGTCCTGTTGCAGCGCGGCTGGTTCTCGATCAAGGTGCTGCTGATGGGCTATGCCGCGGGATTATTTCTGGCCGGGACGCTGACTGCATTTGCGATCACGACGCGCATCGGCAACGATTTCCTCGAAACGCTGACCTCGATGTTCAATCCGCTGCCGGCGATCGCACTCCTGCCGCTGGCGCTCATCTGGTTTGGCCTCGGCAACGGCAGCCTCGTGTTCGTGCTCATACATTCGGTGCTGTGGCCGGTCGCACTCAATACGCACTCCGGATTCATGTCGGTGTCGCAGACCATGCGCATGGTCGGCCGCAACTACGGCCTGACGGGCCCGCGCTACGTGGCAAAGATTTTGATCCCGGCGGCGTTTCCCAACATCCTGACGGGCATGAAGATCGGCTGGGCGTTCGCGTGGCGCACGCTGATCGCGGCGGAGCTTGTGTTCGGCGTATCGTCGGGCTCGGGCGGGCTGGGCTGGTTCATCTACGAAAACAAGAATCAGCTGGAGATCGCCAACGTGTTCGCCGGCCTCTTTTCGGTGATCATCATTGGTCTGGTGGTCGAGAATTTCATTTTTCGCAATATCGAACTGAAGACGGTGCGCAAATGGGGTATGCAGTCGTGAGGCTGGTAAGGCGTGAGGAGTCAGGCGTGAGGAGTGAGGGGAAAAAACCGTCAGGCAACATCGCCTCACGCCTCACGCCTCACGCTTCACCGGAGCGCAGCGATGAAGATTGATCTCAAAGAAGTCGAAGAGGCGTGCAAGGAGTTGTACATCCGCGCGCTAAAAATATTGCCGCCCGACATCAAAGAGGGTTTCGCGCGCCTTGACCGGACGGAAACCGATGCGACGGGCAAGTCCGTCCTGGGCACCATGATCAGAAACATCAAGGTCGCCGAGGAGACCAACACCCTCATGTGTCAGGACACCGGCATCCCGATCTACAACGTCGTGATCGGGCGCGGTGTCGAGGTCGACGGCCATGCGCTGAAAGAGGCGATCGCGACCGGCTGCGCGCGCGCCACCCAGGAGCATCCGCTGCGCTCGAGCGTCGTGCATCCGGTCACGCGCAAGAACGAGCATACGTCGTGCGGGCGCCTGGTGCCGGTCATCAACATCGATTTCTCGGACGCGCCCGACACGCTGTCGATCGAGATGATCCCGAAGGGCAGCGGCTCGGAGAACAATTCGTGGCTCAAGATGGCGGTTCCGGCCGACGGCATCGATGCGGTGAAAACCTTCGTCATCGACTGCGTGCTTGATGCGG
>JANNPG010000423.1:0-8715 GCA_031399805.1 Betaproteobacteria bacterium
GCCCGCGCGGGCGGCGCCGGCGGCTGACGAATGATGACCCCTTCCGGCTCGCCGTGGGCCTTGTTCCAGCGGCTCCACAAGCCCGAGAACTGCTGGATTGAGATCAGCTCGGGCTGCCCTGAATTTCTGTACAGAAAAAACGCCGCGCTTCCTCCCAAGATGAAAACGATGCATTTCAAGACCACACCGGGAACGAAGAACACGGCGAAAGCCGTGATCGGAACGGCGAACATCCAGCGTTTCCTCGCGCTGCGGTTCCAGCGGCGGCAGATATCGTAGTACAGATGCTCGACACCCCAGCGCATCCGGCCGGCCGCCGATACCGCATCGATCGAAGACTTGAATGCCATATCCGTCAAGCGGTCGCCGTCGTGCGGCTCGAACGCGAATGCGCCTTTGCAGCCGGGACAGCGCCTGCCGGCGCGGTCCTTGAAATTGCTGTCACGGCCGCAGCGTGCGCACTTCACGGTGTGCCGCCCCGCGGCCGCTTTCCGCGGCCGTCGATGAAGACCCGCAGCCACGCTTCCAGCATGGCGAGCGCCCACAACTTCTCGCCCACGCGGCGGCGGCGCGTCTCGTGGGGTTCGCGCTGCCCCAGCAGCAGGCCGCTCACGTACTCGTCGCGGAAGTAGCCGCGCGCGGCGAGCGCGTCAGGGCCGAGCAGGCTTTGCATCTGGCTCGCGAGCGGCCCCAGCACCCAGTCGGTGACCGGCACGCTCATGCCGAACTTGCGGCGCCATACGATTTCGTCCGGCAGATGTTTTTGCAAGGCGAGCTTCAACACGTATTTTTCGCACGCGCCGTTGAGCTTCATCTGGGGCGGCAGCGTGAACGACGCTTCGGCCAGCGCGCGGTCGAAAAGCGGCACGCGCAGATCGAGCCCCCACGCGTTCGCCATGCGCTCGGCGCGCGGCAGAATATTCTGCGATCCCTTGAGCGCGATGTCGGCCATGCGGATGCGGTGCAGGAACGTGCCGGTGCCGTCACCCTGCAGATACGGCGCGAGGTGCGCGCGCCGCTGGCCGGGCCCGCCGATCTGGGCGCGGAATTCGGGCGTATAGAGATCCTCTTCGAGCCCGTAGAAACGGTGATACGACTGCAGGTACAGTTCTTCCCGGCTCGGCGGCGCACTGAATAGCCCGCTGTAGAGTTCGGCCGCGACCATCGGCTTATTTGTCCATCCGCCAAAGAGCTGGTCGCCGCCTTCGCCGTTGAACACGGCGGAAAGGCCGGCCTCGCGCGCCGCGCGCCCGAGCATGTACTGCGGGCCCGTCACCGCGTCACCGAACGGCAGATCGAGCTTCCACACGAGGTCGGCCAGGGTCGCGGCGAAATCCTCGCCGTCGACGCGGATGAAGCGCAGCGGAATTTTCAGATGCGCCGCTACGAGTTCCGCCTGCTGTTTCTCGACGCTCTGCCGGCCGAAGTCGAGGCTGAAGGCCTGCACGTCGACGCCTTCGCGCTTGAGCCAGTAGGCGATGCCCGAGGAATCGATCCCGCCCGACAGGTAGACGCCGACGCTCGCCTCGCCGTTCAGGCGCCGGCCGATTGCTTCCTCGCACAGGCGCCCGATCGTGCGCACCGCCGTTTTGCGATCGGCAAGCGCGGGGTCGATCGACTCGCGCAACGTAAAGTAAGGCTCGGCCGTGAATGCGCCGCCCTCGAACCTGCCGATCGTGCCGGGCAGCAGGCGGCGCACGCCCGCCACCGGCACGTCCTCGCCGGGCACGAACGAAAAGGTCAGGTACTTGTGCAGCGTCACCGGGTTGACGCGGACCGGCAGCGTCGGGATCGCCAGCAGTTGCTTCAGTTCGCTCGCGAAATAGAATACGCCGTCGTGTTCCGCATAGTAGAGCGAGCGCACGCCGAACGGGTCGCGGATGAGCGTGAGGCTGCGCCGCTCGTCGTTCCACCACGCTCCCGCAAACGCGCCGTCTGCGCCGTCGAGGCCGCTCGCGCCCCGCGCCAAGCGATCGAGCAGCGCGGTCGCCGGCGACGCAACGGCCGGGGCGAACGTTCCGGCGCAGGCGACGAGGTGCGGGCCGGCGCGGTGGATCTCGGAAGACTTGCCGGGCCGCCCGCCCCACCACCGGTAGCCAAGTGCCACGCCGGGCGCGTAGGCAACCTCGGTGCGGTCGCCGCGATAGTCGATCACGTCAAGCATCGCCTGCATGACCGCCGGGTCGGCGGTGCCGACCCACCCGCAAATCCCGCTCATGGCTTCACCATGGCCGCGCGCCACTGCCGCGAGCGCCTTGCGCAATCGCGCTTTTCGCTGCCGACGGCTTCGCGATCGGCGTTACTGCCGATTGCACGGTCTTTCAATCGGTCCTCGCGCCCGACGCCTTGAACACCTTACCGCGCATCACGATCTCGTCGCGCACGAGTTTGTCGAATTCTTCCGGCGTCGTCGGACTGGGTCTGGCGCCCTGACTGGCGATGCGCTCGGTGACATCCGCAAGGCGCAGGATGCGCCCGACTTCCGTTGCAAGCTGATTGACGATCGCGCGCGGCGTCTTCGCCGGCACGAAAATCCCGTACCACCCGTCGTACTCGAATCCGGGCAGCGCCGCCTCCGCGATCGTCGGCACATCCGGCAGCAGCGCGAGCCGCTCGCGCGTCGTCACCGCCAGCCCGAGCAGCCGCCCGCCCTTGACCAGGGACATCGCGGGCAGCACCGGCGAGATGAAATACTGGATGCGGCCGGCGATCGTGTCGTTGATTGCCTCCGGCGTTCCTTTATACGGAACGTGCACGACGTCGATCGCGGCGGCGAGTTTGAATTTCTCGCCCGCGAAATGCGTGCCGCTGCCGATGCCGGACGAGCCGAAGTTGATTTGGCCGGGCTTCTGCTTCGCGAGCGCGATCAATTCCGCGACCGATTTCACCCCGAGCCCGGGCGCGACCACGACCACGAGGGGCGTGCTCACGACCTGGGTCACCCCCGCAAAATCACGCAATGAGTCGTACGGCAGCTTGGCGTAGAGCGCAGCACTCCCGGCGAAGCCCGACGAGGTCAGCATCAGCGTGTGGCCATCCGGCGACGCTCCGGCGACGATAACGCCCGCCACCGTGCCGCCCGCGCTCGGGCGGTTGTCTATCACGATTTGCTGGCCCCAGCTCTCGTTGAGCTTGGGCTGAATCAGGCGCGCGAGAATGTCGGTTGCGCTGCCGGGCGTGAACGGCACGACCATGCGGATCGGACCGCTCGGGTACGATTGCGCCGCGAACCCGGTTGCGGCGGGCAGTACAGCGAGGCCTGCTGCGGCAAGCACGCGTAAGTAACGCATGTCCCCTCCTTTTCGGTTATTCCCGCCGTATCCCCGCATCGCGTATCACCTGCCTGAAGCGCGCGACTTCGCTCGCGATATGGCGTTCGAATTCCGCAGGCGTACTGCCGACCGTCTCCGAGCCGTCAGCAGCGAGCCGTTCCTTAACCTCGGGCGATTGCAGCCCCGCAGCGATCGCGCGGCTTAAGCGGGTGACGAGCGCCGCGGGCGTTGCTTTCGGCGCGACCACGCCGTACCAGCCTATCGTTTCGTATCCCGGCAGGGTTTCCGCAATCGCGGGAACGTCAGGCGCGGCAGGCGAGCGCTTGAGCGACGTCACAGCGAGCGCGCGGACCTTGCCTGCACGCGCGAGCGGCAGGCCCGAAGTGATACTTGCAAACACCAGCTGCACCTGGCCGCCGGCCAGATCGGCCAGCGCCTGCGGCGGCCCCTTGTACGGCACGTGCGCGACGCGTATGCCCGCAGTCGAGTTGAACAACTCGGTGACCAGATGGTTGGAGCCGCCGATACCGGTCGAGCCGTAGTTGAGCCGGCCCGGCTGCGCCTTGGCGAGATCGATAAATTCGCGCACCGTGCGCACCGGCAGCACGGGCGACACCGCCATCACGTACGGATTGCGCGACACGTAACTCACGCCCGCGTAATCGCGCACCACGTCATACGGGAGCTTGTCGTCGAAGGCGGTCGCAACCACCTGTGCGACCGCGAGCATCATCAGCGTATAACCATCGGGCTGCGCTTTCGCCAGCATTTCCGCCGCGATCGCGCCGGTCGCGCCGGTGCGGTTATCGACCACCACGCTCTGGCCGAACGCCTCGGAGAGTTTTATCGCGACCGTGCGCGCGGCAATGTCGGAACCGCCGCCGGCGGTGAAACCGGCGAGCATGCGTATCGGCCGCACCGGGTAATCGGCGCCGCTCGCGCCGCAGGCCGCAATCGCGGCTACAGCGAATATCATTCGCTGCGCCTGGCGCAACGTCATCCCCGATTGCATGCGGGTCATGCGGGTCTACTCCACTTTGGCGCCCGAGACTTTCACCAGCTTGCCCCACTTTTCATATTCGGAACGGATGTACGCGGCCAGCTCGTCCGGCGTGCTGGTGACGATGTTGAAACCCTGCGCGGCGATCTTGTCGCGCGTCGCGGGTTCGCGCAGGATTTTTCCGATCTCGCCGTTCAGCCGCGCAACCAGCTCTTTTGGTATCCCCGCCGGGCCGACGATGGCCACCCAGTTGCCCAGATCGAAACCCGCAAACCCCGCCTCTATCATCGATACCGTGTCGGGCAGCACCGGGTCACGCTTGACGCTGGTCACCGCGATCGCGCGCATCTTGCCGGCTTTCACGAACGGCACCAGTTCGGGCATGTTGTTGAACAGCAACTCGACATGGCCGGAAATCAGGTCGATGATCGCCGGCCCGCCGCCCTTATACGGCACGTGCAAGAGGTCTTTCGCGCCGTAGCCGCGCAGCATCTCCGCCGCCAGATGGCCCGGCGTGCCGATTCCGGACGAGCCGTAGGTCAGCTTGCGCTTCTGCGTCAGCGCGATGAGTTCCTTCGGCCCCTTGGCCGGCACCACCGGATGCGCCGCGAGCAGCAGCGGGATTTCCGCCACGCGCGTGATCGGCGTCAAATCCTTCAGCACGTCGTAGCCCAATTTCGGATACAGCGTCGCATTAATTGTGTGCGTAGCGCTGATATTGCCTATCGTGTAGCCGTCAGCCGCAGCTCGCGCGATCGCCTCCGCGCCGATATTGGCGCCGCCGCCGGGCCGGTTGTCGATGATCACCGCCGGCCCCATCAGTTCGGTCATGCGCGCGCCGATGATGCGCGCGAGGATGTCGTTGGAGCCGCCGGGCGGGAACGCGATGATGTAGCGGATCGGCTTGGCCGGGTAATTTTGCGCCGATGCCGGCAATGCCATCGCACACAGCGTTACGAGCATTGCGCACTTTAGCGCCGGACGAATCTGCTGCTTCAACATACACCCTCCTCCAATCATCGGTCTCGAATCTTAAACCAGTTTCGCCGCCGTGCGCAGGCGACTGCGCGCCGGGCAAAAGTGATGCGCGACGAAAAAATTCCGCCGCGGGACTGGTGAGGCGTGACGGGTGAGGGGTGAGGCGGTCAAAACTCCGAGAGACGCCGGGCGAGAGACGAGAGAGGAGAAAACCGTCTATCGTCTATCCTGCTTCTTCGTCTCTCCAGATTCTCTTGGGCGCGGGGAAGCGGCTCAATTCCTGCGGAATGAACTGCAATACTTCGACTGCCCCTGCCACGACTGCTCGACGACCTGCTCGCCCCTGAAAAAAAACGTGCGCTCGCAGCGGACGAGTTCGCCGCCGCCCTGCCCCATGGTTACGCCCGCGCCCCCACCCACGCCGCGGCTGCCGCCGAAGACACCGATGGACGGGTACCAGTGTCCGCCGGCGACCGATTCCGACACCCAGGTATGGGCGTCGCGGCCGTCCGGAAGCACTGTGCTGCGCGTGGGCGCGCCCCACTGCGCGACGACCGTCTCGTAACGCGCGCCTCTCCAGGAATTCCTCGTGTCAGTGAGATCGACCGGCGGCGTCGCACAGCCGGCGAGCAGAACGAGAACGAGCGCTCTGGCGTTCACGGTTTGCACCTCAGATCATTGCCTGGAAATGGTTCATATGAGATTAGGAGTCCGAATCCACGGCCGCGTTCCCATTGCCTCGATTTTATCAGCGCCGCGAGCCGTATTCGCGTTGCGAGACGCGGATTCTCACGCCACGCGCAACTTCCCGATCACTGCCGGGTCGGGATCACACCCGAGCCCCGGTCCCTGCGGCACCGCAATGCAACCTTTACTGTTCGGGTGAATCGCGTCGTGCAGCGGGTTCTCGGCGAAGTCGGCGTCGTAGCGCTCGACCAGGCTTTCCCCCGGCATCGCGGCGATACAATGAATGGACGCAAGGAGACCGGGGCCGAAGTATGCAGAATGCGGCACGACGGTGACGCCAAACGCATCGGCGAGCGCCATGACTTTGCGCATCTGCGTGACGCCGCCGACCTTGGTAACGCTCGGTTGCGCGTACGCGATCGCCTCATGCTCGAACATGCTCTTGAACTCGGGCAACATCGCGTTCTCGCCGGCCGCAGTCGGGATACCGCCGTGTGTGCGCACGCGCGCAAGGCCCGTATGGTCTTCCGGCGGCCAGATAGGCTCCTCCAGCCATTTGGGATTGAACTCTTTAAACTTGTGCGCCATGGATATCGCCTCGTCTATCGTCCACGGGCAATTGCAATCGATCATGATCGGGATGTCGGGCCCCGCCGCCGCGCGCGCCGCCTTGATCGGCGCTTCGGTAATTTCGTGCAGCTTGATGTGGCGGTAACCGCGCTTCAATGCGCGCTCGACGTAACGCGTCACCGCCGCCGGCTCGCCGTAACGCAGGAGGCTCGCGTACGCGGGCAATTCCTTGCGCGCCGATCCGCCGAGCAGGCGGTAGAGCGGCAGTCCCGCCACCTTCCCCGCGATGTCCCACAGCGCGATGTCGATCGCCGACAGCGCGTACATCGCCGGCCCGTTGCGGCCGACGCCGCCGAGATTGCGCTGCAGTTCGTCGACGAGCGCGCTGATCGCGGCGGGATCGCGGCCGACGCACATCGGGCCGATAAACGAATCGAGTGCTGCTTTCGTCGCGGTAAAAATGCGGTGGCCGAAACCCTCGCCCCAGCCGGTCACGCCCTCGTCGGTGTCGATGCGCACGAGCAGCGTATCCATGCTGGTGCGCGGCTTGCCTCCCTGCTTCGGCACGATGCTGCCCTCGATGATCATCGGCATGGTGACGACGATCGTTTCGACTTTGGCGATTTTCATTACTTTATTTTCTCCAGTAAGAAACTAGCCGAGAATTTTATCGGGCTAGTCCTCGTAGATCACGCTGCGATGCCCGGTCTTGATGATGACGACCGTGAGGTTTGCGTCTTCAAGCTTCGCAATCAACCTGAAGTCGCCGACGCGATAGCGCCACAGCCCCGACAAGTCGCCTCTTAGCGCGCGGCCGAAGCGGCGCGGATCACCGGCGAGCACATTTTCATTCAGGTAGGTCTGGATGCGGCGCTGAACCGGCCTGTCGAGCCGCTCAAACTGCCGACGTGCTTCGAGCGTGAATTCAGCCTTCCAGGAGGCCACAGCGGCGCTGCACTTCTTCCCACGGGATAGTTTTCTCGCCACGCGCCAGGATGCGCTTCGCTTCGATCGCGTCGAACAAATCCTCAATATATTGTTCGACCGCTTTCAGCGCGATTTTACGGGCGGGCTGGCCAGAGAGCTTGGCAACGTTGTTAAGTCCCTTCGTCAGGCGCGGAGTGAGCTCGATAGTCGCGGTTGAGCCCGCACCTGCTTTGCGCGCCTTGCCGCCGTTCGAAGAACTTGATTTTCCGCTCATGGTTTAACCCCTAAAGAAAACGGGAAAATTATAGCACCTGCCAATAATTGGGTTGGCTTACGGCACAAACAAAGTTACACGGGCCGATCATCGAACAAGGCGCCTGGCCTCGGCAAACACGTTCTCCGCCGAAAACGTTTCCAGTTCCCCGCGATCGTATGCGGCGGCGCGTTTCTCAATCTCGCGGTCCCAAGCAGCCTCAATTTCTGCAAGTGGCGCATCTCGCAGCGATTCAAGTAGTAAATCGGCAAGTTGAGCGCGTTCTTCCGGCGAAAGCGAGCGCGCCTGATACTCTAGTTCCTTAAGCGTGATCGACATGGCAGTATCCTCCAATGGTCACATTCATTTTACGCCTGCACCAAATTTCCTGCATTGTGCACGTTAACGACGTGCATCACCGTGCCCCCGATGATCATCGGCATGGTGACGACGACGGTTTCGACTTTGGTGATTTTCATTGCTTCAATTCCTCCCGTGGCATAGAGCATGGGAGTTTAACAGAGGGTTCCATCCATATCTGTGTTGGAACAAGCGAACGCGATGCAGTAGACTCACGAAATCCGCAAGCCAACAATCCAAAACATTGCGGGATCTGTGAGGAAATAATGCATCCCCTGCTGCACCGTATCACCATATCACTATTGCTTGCGTTCACCGCCGCCGCCGCGCACGCGCAATCCTATCCCGCCAAGCCGATCCGCATGATCGTATCGTTCCCGGCCGGCGGGCCGAGCGATCTCCTGGGCCGCGCGCTGAGCCAGAAACTCACCGAACAACTCGGCCAGAACATCGTGGCCGACAACCGGGTGGGCGCCGGCGGCAATCTGGGCATCGCGCTGGCGGCCAAATCGCCGCCCGACGGCTACACTATCCTGATCACGTCGCCGACGATCGCGATCAGTCCCTCGCTCTACGCGCACCTCGATTACGATGCGGCGCGCGACCTCGCACCGGTGGCGCGGCTCGCCTCTATCCAGAACGTCCTGCTGGTGCACCCGTCGGTGCCG
>JANNPG010000441.1:0-4790 GCA_031399805.1 Betaproteobacteria bacterium
AAACCACGCAATGGGGCTGGTTTGACAAATCCCAATCGCCGGTGCTGCGCGTCAATGCCGGTGACACGGAAGTGCTCGAAACCATGATGCATTCGCACAACCAGGTGGTGCCCGGGGTGACAATCGAAGCGATCAAGAAGCTCAGGACCGATCATCCGGGTCGCGGACCGCATACCGTTACCGGACCGATCTATATCGACGGCGCGGAGCCGGGTGATGTGCTCACGGTCAAGATCAACAAGATCGTGCCGCGCGCTTACGCGACCAACTTCAATGTGCCCGGCATGTTCGGCCAATTTCCCAAGGAGTTCCAGGACGGGCAGGTCAAGTACTTCTATCTCGATCTGGATCGCAAGGTCGCCGAATTCGCGCCCGGCATTGAAATTCCGCTCAGCCCGTTCCCCGGCACGCTCGGCGTGGCGCGCGCCGAGGCGGGACGCTACAGCACCGTGCCGCCCGGTCCTTACGCGGGCAACATGGATATTCGCGACCACATCGCAGGCACCACGCTTTACGTGCCGGTGTTCGTGAAGGGCGCATTGCTGTGGACCGGCGACTCGCATGCCGCGCAGGGCAACGGCGAAGTGAACCTCACCGCGCTCGAGACCGCCTATCGCGAGATGAACATCACGGTCAACGTGATCAAGGGCAAGGGTGGGGACATGGCCTATCCGCGCATCGAGACGCCGACGCACTGGATCACCATGGGTTATGACAACGACCTCAACAAGGCATGGGCGGATGCCAAGGCGGAAACCATCAAGTTTATCGCTGAACAGCGCAAGGTGGGCGCGGAGAAAGCGGCGGAGCTAATGCCGCAGATTGCGGATTGCCGCGTCAGCCAGGTCGTCAATATCAAAAAGGGCGTGCACTGCCTGACGCCGAAGGATGTCAAAGTGACCGGTATTCCCGAGCGCGCCCTCAACGAGACCGCCGGCCACCTTGCCACGCACGCTATCGACAAAGACCTCAATAAGTCTATGGATGACGCTTCCAGGGGCATGCTCACCGTGCTGCAAGAGAAACAGAAGCTGTCGCGACTGGATGCTTATGCTCTTGCCAGCATGACCATGGACTGTCGCCTCGGCAAGATGTCGGATGAGAGCAAGGCGGTGCATTGCATGGTGCCGAAGAGCCTGTGGGTCGCGAAGAAATAGCGCGGGTCTGATGCCGCAACGGGCGCCGTAGGGCGCCCGTTATTTTTTGCGCGCCCGTTATGAGTAGCTTCCAAACGATGACCCCCGCCCGATATTTGGCGCTGTGGCTGGGCCTTGCGCTTTGCTGCGGCGCTGCCGCAAGCGACAAGATCAAGGTCGTGACCACCACCAGCGATTTGCGCAGCCTGGTCGAGGAGGTCGGCAAGGAACGGGTCGAGGCGATCAATCTTGCGCCGCCGACCCAGGATGTCGAGGCGTACGAACCGCGCCCGCACGACGTGCAGAAGCTGCGCGACGCGAAGCTGGTGGTCAGGATCGGACTCGATTACGATCTGTGGATCAACAAACTGCTGCGGGACGCCCATGTCGACCTGCGCCGTGGCGGCAAAGGCTACGTGGATGCCTCGATCGGGGTACCGTTGCTCGAGATCCGTTCCACCAGTTTCGACGCTACGCCGGGTCACAGTCACGGCGCGGGCAATCCGCATTACTGGCTCGATCCCGCCAACGCCGAGGTGATCACCGGCGGCATCATGGAAGGTTTGATACGCATCGACCCGGCGCATGGCACGACTTACAAGAACAACCGCAACGCATTTCTGGCGCGCCTCAAGCCGAAAATCGAGGAATGGCGCCGCAAGCTCGAACGTTACGCCGGAGCGCCAATCGTCACTTACCACAACAGCTGGCCTTACTTTGCGCGCCGTTTCCGGCTTAATATTATCGACAGCATTGAGCCCAAGCCGGGCATTCCGCCGAGCCCGTCGCACCTCGCGGGGCTCATCAGGAAGATGAAAGAGAAGCGCGCCGCGATCATTGTCGTGCAGCCGTTCGAGTCCGGGCAGACGCCGAAGCTGCTCGCCGAAAGGGCCGGCGCGCTGGTAGTCCCGCTCGCGCCGTCCGTGGGCTCTGTGCCTGGAATCGACGACTATCTGGCGTTGATCGAATACGACGTGAGCTTGCTCGCGATCGCGTTCGAGGACCGGCGCCGGGGCAAACCATGAGCGATGCGATTCAGTTCCTGATAATCGCATTTCTGGTCGCAATCGTGTTGACCGGGATTCACGCCTATCTCGGCATCCACGTGCTGTCGCGTAATGTCGTGTTCGTCGATCTTGCGCTCGCGCAGATTTCGGCGTTCGGCGCAACAGTCGCATTCATGCTCGGCCATTTGCCGCAAAGCACGGCGGCCTATGGTTATGCGTTGGCGTTTACCTTGGCAGGTGCGGTGCTGTTGTCGCTCAGCCGGCATTGGAGCGGCAGGATTACGCAGGAAGCGGTGATCGGCGTGATTTATGTCGTCTCGGCCGCCGCCGCGTTCCTGCTGATCGACAAAGCCCCGCAAGGCGCCGAGCACATCAAGCAACTGCTGGTCGGTTCCATCCTCACGGTCACCCGCGATGACCTGGTCCGGCTCACCGCGCTTTACGCATTAATCGCCGCATTCCACTGGCTGTTCCGCAAGCGTTTTCTGCTGCTCACGCTCGATCCAGCGCGCGCGAAAGCGCAGGGGTTGAGCGTCGGGTGGTGGGATTTTCTGTTCTACGCTTCGTTCGGCGTGGTTGTCACGAGTTCGGTTGCGATCGCCGGCGTGCTGCTGGTGTTTTCGTTTCTCATTATTCCGGCCGCCATCGGCATGATTTACAGCGATAACATCGCGCGCACGCTCTATATCGGCTGGACGGCGGGCGCACTCGCAAGCGCCGCCGGATTGAGCGCGTCATATGGGTGGGATCTGCCGACCGGCGCCACCATGGTGTGCGCATTCGGCTTGACGCTCGCGCTCGCGGGCCTCGTCAGGCCGGTAATCATGTTGCGCGGCAACGAGCGCCAGCGCCTGCTGCGCAAAGCGCTGCGCGGCACGCTGACCGGGTTCTGCATCGTCGGTCTGCTGTCGGGCGCGTGGCTTACGATCAATCCGCGCGCCGATCATCCGTTGCTCGACGCGGCGGAGGCTGCGCAGCCTGAAATCCGCAACTACTTTCTGAGTGCGGCTGAGCGCGAAGTTTACGAGTCCGCGGTCACGGTCGAATCCAAGGTGCAGGGCGAGTCGGCGCGCATGAACGAGCTCGAACGCGCGAGCCGCTGGCAGGGCAGCGACCTGTCGGATGACGACGTGCGCCGGTTGTCCTCCTACGTGCAGTCGTTCCAGGAGATGCGCAAAGGCGAACAGTTCGTGCAGCGCGAGATCCGCAACAAGGCGCGTGAGCGGCAGCGTTGGGTGATCGGTGTCCCGCTGGTTCTGGTGTCGCTCGGATTGTTGTTGTTCACGCTGAAGTGACACTTCGTTACTAACAGACACGACCCAATTCGCTGTCAATAAACTATCAAGCATTCCTGTGCGGCCTTGGCGTACCCCTCAAGGGGATATTGAAAAGAAACCTTTGCGGTTCAACCTACAAATAAAAAAAGGCAGCCGCGGCTGCCTTTTTCGGCCGGCGTGAAACTTATCAGGCGGTGCTTGCGGACTTGCCTTTGGACGTCGGCTTGCGCGCGTATTTCTGCTTGAATTTCTCCACGCGACCCGCGGTATCGACGATCTTCTGCTTGCCGGTGTAGAACGGATGGCATTCAGCGCAAACCTCGATGTGCAGATCCTTGCTCATGGTCGAGCGCGTCTTGAACTTGTTGCCGCAGCTGCAGATGACGTTTATCTCTTTGTATTCAGGGTGAATTTTGTCTTTCATTGCGATGTCCTTGGCAGCCGAGGTTGCGCGAAAAGCGGCGATTATCCCTTACCGGGAGAGGACTTGCAAGTTGGGATCACGCGATGGTCCGCGCGCGGGCGCGTCAGAAATTAAATCGCGATTGGCCGGGCCGCCATGCTTCGAGCAAGCGGCAGCAGCGCAGGATTGCCGCTTTGCCGGTTTCGGGCGCGACGCTGCGAAAGATGGTGGTGGTCGCGCTTTGAGATTCGCCCAATACCTGCATTTCGACGAAATAAACGCCCTCGGCTTTGGCGTCGATTTCAAGCCGCCCCAGGTCGCTGCCAGCCGCATTGATCCGGTGGTACCCGGCGCGCACCGGAACACGAAAATAAGTGGTCGGCAACGTCTCGCCAATCAGCCTGCCGTCAACCCAGATGGTGGAGGCGGCATCACCGCCGGGGGCGGGAGGACGGTAAAGATAGATGATCGCGGCATTCGGCGCGGTTTCGAAGCGCTTCGCGTCGGCGTCACTCTCGCGCGACGCCATGGGCGTTGAGGCGCATCCGCCAACCAACGCTAAAAGCAGCACAATTGCCGGGGCGATTCGCAGGGTATTTCGCATGATTGCAAATCTTAACGGATTAGCGGCTGTGTTCCAACCGGAATTCCATTATTGCCCAGGTACTCGTATTGCAGAACCGCGTAGCGGCCCTGGGTCTCGTCGACGGGGAAAAAGGCGGAGCGGTCGAATCCCATAAACCGGCTGACGCTGTGCCGGAAAAAATACAGCCTGCCGGCCGCGACGGTAAATTCGAATGCGCCGCTGTCGCCGGCAAAACCGGCCACGCGATGCCGGCCGGGCGCGAGTTCAAGGCGATAATAAGTCCCCGCATAAGTGCCGCCGAGGCCCTGTCCGTCGAGCATGAGGCTCACCGGCGCGCGCGAGAAATCGAGCCGGTCGCGAAAAAGATAAACTACGGCCTTG
>JANNPG010000466.1:0-3648 GCA_031399805.1 Betaproteobacteria bacterium
AAGCTCATGTCGAGGATTCCGGATTCAGGATTCGGGATGCGGTGGACGGCCCGAGGGAGAGCGCAGCGATTGGCTTTTCACTGAATCCTGAATCCTGAGTCCTGACTCCTGCAGCGGCGCAAAGCCGCTTCAGCTCAGGCACGCACGAGCCGCATTCGGTGCCGCACTTGAGCCGGCCTTGCAGTTGCGCGAGGTCCGCGCCCGCGGCGAGCTGTGTATTGATATCGGCCGTGGACACGTCGAAGCAGTTGCACACGATGGCGCCGCGGTTAAAGCTGCCGCGCGGGGGCGCTGCCACCGGCGCGAGTATCCACGCGCGCATGGCGTCGGCCGACGCGCCCTGCACCATCATGTTCTTCAGCCACTCCTGCGCCGCGGTTTCGCCCGCGAGGCACACGCTTTGCACGATGCCGTTTTCGATGCGCGCCGCCTTTTCGACGCGGCGCCGCGCGTCGACATAACGCATCGTGCGCTTGGCGTCCCGCAGGTCGAGCAGGCGGTCCAGCGTATCGAGCACGCCGTCGGCAATCGGCTCGGCGGCGTAACCGCGCAGGATCACGACGACGTCGTCGCGCCCGCTTTGCGTAAGCGTCGCGTAATCGAAGCCATCGAGCAGCGCGTGCAGCGCGTCGCGCAGCGCCTGCGCCGCAACGGCCTCGCCGGCGGCAAAGCGGCGCATCGCCACCACGCAATGGGGCAGCTCCAGCTTCTCGACCTCGATTGCCGCATGCTTCAACTCGGGCTGTTTGGACAGCGGGTCGCAAGCCGCTACGGTCAGCGCATTGACGCCGCCGCCGCGCATGAACTGGCTGCCCCAGTGCATCGGCATGAAGACCTGTGCCGCGCGCATTTCGTCTGACGCCTCTACCCGTACGACGAGTTCGCCGCGCCGGCTTTTCAGCCGCGCGACGTCGCCGTTTTTCAATCCGCGGCGTTGCATATCGCGCACGTGCATCGCGAGCCACGGTTCCCCGACGTGGTTGAAGAGGCGCGCGACCGTGCCGGTGCGGCTCATGCCATGCCATTGATCGCGCAGCCGTCCCGTATTGAGCGCGAGCGGATAGCGCGCATCGGTTTTTTCGGCGGTCGCATGGTGCTTGGCGACGACGAAGCGCGCGCGGCCGCTGGCAGTCGGGAAAACGCCGTCCGTATACAGGCGCGCGCGGCCGGCCGCCGCGCCCTCGGCCATCGGCCATTGCTGCGGCCCCGCGGTTTCGAGAATCGCATACGACAAGCCCGTGATGTCGAGATCGCGCCCGCGCGTGGTTTCGCGATGCTCGTTGAAAATCTGTTCCGGCGTCGTATAGGCAAAGAGTTGCGGGGCGCGCGGGTTGCCCAGCGCAGCACCCAGCCGCAGCGCGAAATCGGCGGCGATCTCAGCATCCGCGCGCGCCTCGCCGGGCGCGGCAACCGCCGCGCGCACGCGCGTGATGCGGCGCTCGGAGTTCGTCACCGTGCCCTCCTTCTCGCCCCACGTCGTCGCCGGTAACAGCAAGTCTGCATATTGAACGGTGTCGGTGTTGCGATACGCGTCCTGCACCACCACGAACTGCGCGCGTTCGAGCGCGGCGCGCACGCGGTTCACGTCGGGCATCGACTGTGCCGGGTTGGTGCACGCAATCCACACCGCCTTTATTTCGCCGCGGTGTATCGCATCGAACATTTCCACCGCGGTCTTGCCGGGTTGCGCCGGCACTGCATCGACTCCCCACAATTGCGCGATTTCGGCGCGGTGCGCGGGATTCGCCATCTCCCGATGCGCGGACAGGAGGTTCGCCATGCCGCCGACTTCGCGGCCGCCCATCGCATTCGGCTGGCCGGTGAGCGACAACGGTCCGGCGCCGGGTTTGCCGATGTGCCCGGTCGCGAGATGCAGATTGATGAGCGCCGCGTTGTTATGCGTGCCGTGGGAGGACTGGTTGAGCCCCTGGCAATAGAGCGACAGCGTGGCGCGCGATGCGCCGAACCACTTCGCCGCCCGCACGATATCCGCGGCCGGCACCCCGCAGGTGACAGCAGCGGCTTGCGGCGTGAATTCGCGCACCGCGTCCTTCAGCGCGTCAAAGCCCTCGGTGTGGGCGCGGATGTAGTCGATATTGCACAGCCCGTCCCACAGCATGACGTGCAGCATCGCGTTGTAGAGCGCGATGTCGGTGCCGGGCAGGATGGGCAGGAACAGATCCGCCGCCGCCGCGGTGTCGGTGCGCCGCGGATCGACCACGATTATTTTCAGCGCCGGGTTGCGCGCTTTCGCGTCCTCGACGCGGTGAAACAGAATCGGGTGCGCGTAAGCGGTGTTGGAGCCGGCGATGAATATGCACTCTGCGCCATCGATGTCTGCGTAACAGGCGGGCGGCGCGTCGGCGCCGAGCGTCGCCTTGTAGCCGGCGACCGCCGAAGACATGCACAGCCGCGAGTTGGTATCGACGTTATTGGTGCCGATCAGTCCTTTCGCGAGCTTGTTGAAGACGTAATAGTCTTCGGTCAGCAGTTGGCCCGAAATATAGAAGGCGACGCTGTCGGGGCCGTGCTCGCGGATGAGCGCGGCGAACTTGCCGGCGGCGTGATCGAGCGCGGTATCCCAACTCACGCGCTCGCGCAGCACCTCGCGTGTGCGCCGCAATTCCGGATACAGCGCGCGCGCCGCCGATCCGGCGGTCAAATGCAGCGTCGCGCCCTTGGTGCACAGGCGGCCGAAATTCGCCGGATGGTCGGGGTCGCCGCGCACGCCGGTGATGCGTTCGCCGTCGGTCTCGATCACGACGCCGCAACCGACGCCGCAATAACAACAGGTGGATTTGATCTCGCGCATGGCATTAAAACTTAGCAACCGACGTGCCAGCGAGATTTCTGATTCAAATCATGGCGCTAAAACTTCAATCCAACTGAAATGCGGGAATTGCGCAAGTTCGCAGTGCATATAGCGTGCCGCGCGCCTCATGTTGGTGCGCTGCCTGCATATGTTGACGATTACGAAACCGGATGACAATCCGATTTCGCGCGACGCACCCCTCGCCCTCCGGGAGAGGGGTGGGGGGCGAGACCGGGAATTCGCGGGCCATGGCCCGTGCCGTTCGAGCGGCACCGGCTTGCAAGCCGGTGCGCGCCCTGCAAGGGAGGGATCGCGCGATGTAACGAAGTTGTGTAAAGCGCGATCAAGCCGGATCGGAATTGCGCAACGCGCGCAACGACTGCGTCTTGCCGCTCAAGTACGCGCCGAGTGTCAGCATTGCGGGAACGCGTTCCAATAATGCGGCGGCAACTCTGGCAGCGACCGGCCGCGTCGCGAAATGCGCGAAGATCGCAGCCGCATGCACGCGGCGCGCAAAATTCCGGCGCCAGCTTGCCGCGTAGTCGCCGGCGAGCGCCGCCGTTGCGCGCCCCGCCAGGATTTCCTTTTTATGCGCGATGAGGCGCTCACACAACAACCAGGACGACTGTATGGCCATGCTGATGCCTTCGGCCACGATGGGGTGAGCTTCGCCTGCCGCGTTGCCGACCGCGAAAATTCCGTCGCGGCGGATTGCGCGTATGCCCGGCCGTATCGGCCCCGCCGACAACCACGTCGCGTCGCGCGTCGCGTTGTCCAGCGCCGCGTCGACTCCGCGGCACGCGGAGCGTATATGCGCGATGACAGCTTCGGCGGCC
>JANNPG010000495.1:0-2594 GCA_031399805.1 Betaproteobacteria bacterium
GCAGGCGCTCAAGCCCGCGCAGATCGACGGCACGGAAGAGAAAGTTATCACGCTCACGCGCCGCGATGTGTCAGTGGACTATAGCGGCGTGCAGTTTTTGCTCCATCGGTCGATGCCGAACTTTTGTTTCCACTGCACCACGGCGTACAACATCCTGCGTCACAACGGCGTGGCGGTCGGCAAGCGCGACTATTTAGGGCCAAACTGACGGAACGGTGAATGGGTGAAGGGGTGAGGGATGAGGGATGAGGGATGAAGGTGAAGGAACCGCCACTCGCAAGATAACCGGCACCATTCATTCGCCACTCCCGCACTCGGCCTCCGGCTACCGAGTCGCGGCGACCGCCCCCCGGAAGAAAGTGACCAGCCCCCCGGTCTGCCACCGGGGAAATAGCACGAGAGCGCGAAGCGCCCGCCTTTGAGTTGCCTGTGGCTGAATATTCACGCGGTTGACCGTTCGTCGGGCGGCGGATAGATTGCGGGTTGGTGAAAATTGTGTTTGATATTCCTGGTGCGACTGCCGGCCACAATCAGATACCAGACGAATCTTCATCGCCAAACGCAAAAAAATAACAGCAAAGAAATCTATATCCGGTACGGCTGGAACTGACTACGAGGAGGAATGGCATGAATACGATTCGATTGTTGGGCGCGTGCGTGGGGTTCGTCGTATTCGCGTGCGGCACGGCGTGGTCGCAGCCGTACCCGTCGAAGGCGGTGCGGGTTGTAGTCGTGTTTCCTCCCGGCGGCGCGACCGATGTCGTAGCGCGGTTCGTGTTTCAGAAAATGGGCGAGCAGCTCAACCAGCAGTTCCCGATCGACAACCGGGCCGGCGCGGCCGGGATGATCGGCGCCGAGATCGTGGCAAAAAGCCCGCCCGACGGCTATACGATCATGGTGTATTCGCAGACGCTCATCGCCAATGCGCACCTCTACCCAAAGATGGCATATGACGTGCTGAAAGATTTCATCGGGATAACGCCGGTCGCGCGGCTGGTGGGCATCCTTGCCGTGCACCCCTCGATGCCGGTGCGCACGACGCAAGACTTCATCGCGTTGGCGAAAGCGCGGCCCGGTGAGGTCCTTTACGGTTCGGCCGGCATCGGCGCCTACCAGCATCTTTCCATGAGCGTTTTCGCCAACGCAATCGGTGCGAAGATGGTTCATGTCCCGTTCAAGGGCGGCGCTCCGGCGGTGCTTGCGCTGATGGGCGGCGAGATACATGCGATACTCACACCGATCGCGGAAATCTATCCCTACCTCAAGTCGGGTCGCTTGCGGCCCATCGCGGTGGCTTCCGAAACGCGAACCACCCAGTTTCCGGAGATACCCGCCATCGCGGAAACCGTGAAGGGTTACGAATTCATCTCGTGGTTTGGCACTTTTGTGCCGGCCGGCACACCGAAGCCGATCGTCGACAGGCTCAACGCCGAGCTCAAGAAAGCGGTGGCAGATCCCGATGTCGCCTCGAAGCTTTCGGCCCAAGTGCTCGATCCAATGTATACGACCCCCGAAGACTTCGCCAAACTTCTGAAGTCCGATTACGACAGGCTCGAAAAAGTCGTGAAGGATTCGGGCGCTCGCATCGAATAAATGCAGCCCCCGGTCTGCCACCGGGGAATTAGTTAGAGACCCATCCCCACCTCTGTCCTCCCCTTGTCCCCCAAGGGGACTTCCTTCGGGGCGAAGGGAGTTGGAAAATGCGCGCAGCGTTCTTAGTAACGCCGCAGATTGTCCGGGGCGCGGTCATACCTGTTCGGCACGCCGTCATGATCGCGGTCGCGATAACCATATCCAGCGCGATAGTCGCTTCGATGGAGCGGCTCTACCACGCAGCCGGACAAAAGGCCGGTTACGATGAGCAGGCACGCAATGACTGTTTTCATGTGCTTCTCCTTCAGTGTTAGTTCGACAAGGGACCTGCCGCCGATAGCGCCCATGCAATGCCTGATTGCGCTGTCAGTTGCTAGTTTGACCCGCCGCTGCAAACGGAATTCGCCGGGGATACTTTCTGTTTCAACTGAAGGGATTCTGTAACGGGTCGCGCGAAGGTCGCCGGCTCCCGGGCAGCCCCCCGGGAAAACTACCATTCGATAATGCGCGTATACGGGTTATCATCTCGCGGAAGTTCTGCAAACCCCATTCCCGGAGAAAACCATTGCCTTATCCATGTACCAGGTGTCCGTTCCCGTTTACATCAAATTGCTGAACGGCCTGGCCGGCTGACTGAAGAAGGCCGCCGCGCACTACGCGGAAAACAAGTTCGACGAGGCGAGCCTGCTCAGTTACCGGCTGTACCCGGACATGTTCCCCTTCGCCAAGCAGGTGCAGGAAGCCACCAACCATGCGCGGAACACGGTGCGGCTGGCAGGGCAGGAGCCGCCGAAGGTCGAGGAAAACGAAAAGAGCCGGGCCGAGCTCATCGCGCGCGTCGAGCAGACGGTGGCGTTCATGCAGGCGCTCAAGCCCGCGCAGATCGACGGCACGGAAGAGAAAGTTATCACGCTCACGCGCCGCGATGTGTCAGTGGACTATAGCGGCGTGCAGTTTTTGCTCCATCGGTCGATGCCGAACTTTTGTTTCCACTGCACCAC
>JANNPG010000571.1:0-2714 GCA_031399805.1 Betaproteobacteria bacterium
GATCTCCTCCCCGAATCGCTGCCGGGCCTCGTCATGCAGCGGTTGTACTGCGCGCGCGAACGCCGCACGCTCCGCGGCTGTCAGCTCCACGACCTCGCCGCCTTCCGTTTCGATGGCTTTGCGGGCGATCTCTTCTTCCTCGACCGCGAGCTCGCGCTGCGCTGCGATGGCGACGTGCGCGGCGCTTCTCATCGCCATCTGAAATTCTTCGGGCCAGCTGTCGAATGCCGCCCTGTTGCAGTAGATGCCGCGCGAGAGATAGCTGTGGCCGGTCAACGTATGGTAGCGGTGAAACTTGTGCACGCCGTAATCGACGGTATTCGCGAGCGGATTTTCCTGCGCGTCGATGGTGCCCCCCTGAATCGCCGCGATTGCCGGTTTGAGGTCCATGATCAGAGGTGTGGCGCCGAGCATTTCGTAGGTGCGGCTGTGCATCTGGCTTGGCAGCGAGCGTATTTTCAGGCCGCGCATATCCGCGGGCAGGTGCACCGGGCGCACGCGGTTCGACACGTGCCGGTAGCCGTTTTCGAAATAGCCGAGCATGCGGTAGCCGGGCACGCGTTCCTCGATCTTGCGGCTGAGATACGCGCCGAGCGCGCCGTCCATCGCGGCGCGCGCTTCGGTGAGGCTCGCGAACAGAAACGGCAGGTCGGCAAATTCGAGCTCGGGCACGCGCTCGGTCAGGTAGCTCGTCGATTGATAGGCGAGGGTCAAGAGGCCGCGCTCGCTCATCCACAGCACTTCCTCGGCTTTGTAACCGAAGTCCATCACGTTCCACACGTACTTGATGTCGACGTCGCGGCCGAACTCGGCGTTGATCCGGTCGCCCATCATTTTGATCGCCCGGCTGTGGGTGGTGGTCGGCGGGCCGTAGCCGCCCATGCAGATCTGGATGGTCATTTGAAGTTCGCTTCAGGTAAACAAGGCAGTGATAATAATGCAAAGCGCGCGGATGTGACACAATATGCCGACGAACATGCGCACTGCGATTGCCCGGGTCGTCGCGGGGGCGCAGAAAATGCAATCACACCGGCGCACGTCGTGCCGGCAACGGAGGATTTATGACTGTTTCGCTGCGTGCGCTGGGCGCGAGCATCGTGTTCGCGATATCGGTGGTGGCCTGTCATCCAATGATGGCGTTCGCGCAGGCCTATCCCGCGAAGCCGGTGCGCATGATTTTTCCGTTCCCGCCCGGCGGGCCGACCGACTTGCTCGGCCGCGCGATCGCGCAAAAACTTTCCGATCAGGTGGGGCAGCAGTTCGTGGCGGACAACCGTCCGGGCGCCGGCGGCAACCTGGGTCTGGAGCTCGCCTCTAAATCGCCGCCCGACGGCTATACGATAGTCCTGAGTTCGCCGCTGGTCGCCATCAGTCCCTCGCTCTACGCGAAGCTCAATTACGATCCGGTGAAAGACCTGGCGCCCATTTCGCTCGTGGCGTCGATCCAGAATGTGCTGCTGCTGCATCCCTCGGTACCGGCGAAAACGCTGAAGGAGTTGATCCAGCTTGCGCGGCGCAGTCCGGGCAAGCTCAACTTCGGTTCCGGCGGGGTGGGCACGACCACGCACCTGGCGCCCGAGCTGTTGCAGAGCCTGGCCGGGATCAAGATGGTGCACGTCCCCTACAAAGGCTCGGGCCAGGCGCTGGTCGGCTTGCTGGGCGGTGAAATCGACATGCTGATCATGGCGGTGCCGGCGGCTGCCGGGCAGATAAACGCGGGCAGGGTGCGTGCGCTCGCGGTGCTGGCGGCGCAACGCTCGCCGGTGATTCCGGACATACCGACGGCCGCGCAAGCCGGCGTGGAAAACTTCGAGGTGCCGATCTGGTACGGCATGCTTGCGCCGGCGGCGACGCCGCGCGAGTTGATCGTGCGCCTGAATGCGGAACTCACCAAGGCGCTGACCGCGCCCGACCTGAAGGAGCGGCTCGGCGCCGCTGGCATCGAACCGATGACGAGTACGCCAGAGCAGTTCGCGGCATTCATCAAGAGCGAAACCGTGCGCTACGCGAAAGTCGTCAAGGATGCCGGCATCAAACCGGAGTAGAGGTTCTTGAGCCGCAGATAAACGCGGATAAACGCAGATAACTTCAACTGCTAAATGGCTGATGTGAGCAGCGCTTGATTTTCATCTGCGTGTATCTGCGTTTATCTGCGGCTAATCATTTTTTGGATTAAAGACAGAAAATTTAAATGCTCGATGCCGCGATAGTCGGCCTCGGCCGCTGGGGCCAGAACCACGTCAATTCGGTGCAAGGTGTGAGCGCGGGCGTGCGGTTTACGCGCGCCATCGTGCGCACCCCTGAGAAATCGCGTGAGTTCGCGAACAAGCATGGCCTGCGCCTGTCCACCGATTACGCAGAACTGCTCGCTGATCCGGCGATCAAGCTGGTGGTGCTCGCCACGCCGAACTCACAGCATCCAGCGCAAGTTATCGCGGCGGCCGAGGCGGGCAAGGCGGTGCTGTGCGAGAAGCCGCTCGCGCTCACGCGCGCGGATGCCGAACGCGCGGTGCTCGCGTGTAAAAAGGCGGGCGTGCCGCTCGGCGTTGGCCAGGACAAGCGCTTCTGGCCCTCAATGCAGGAAATGAAAAAAGTCGTCGACAGCGGCGCGCTCGGCGAAGTGCTGCACATCGAAGGGCATTTCAGCAACGAGAACGCAGCCAAGAAACTGCATTACGGCTGGCGAGAATCGCCCGCCGAAACGCCGGGCGGCA
>JANNPG010000572.1:0-3649 GCA_031399805.1 Betaproteobacteria bacterium
CAATCGTCCTCAAAGTGTAGTTCGCCGGGGGGGTAGCGCTGGCGACTCGCCGGCTTTGTGGCCGGTGCTGGGTTTTCGCCTGCGCTACCCTCATTTTGAAATGCGCTCTTAAGGAACGATGACTATGACCGCAAAACCCGCCGACCCTATCCTGCTGACGCCCGGACCGCTGACCACGACGCTGCAAACCAAGGAGGCGCAACTGCGCGACTACGGCTCGCGCGATATCGCGTTCATCGACATGACCGCCGGTCTCATCACTCAGTTGAACGATATCGTGCACGGCGGTGACGATCATGCGTGCGTGCTGATGCAGGGCAGCGGCACTTTTTCGGTCGAAGCAGCACTCGGCACCTTGGTCCCGAAAAGCGGCCACGCGCTCATTTGCATCAACGGCGAATACGGTAAACGCATTGCGAAGATCTGCGGAATCATCGGCCGCAAACACAAAATATTGCAGACCGCGGAAGATCAGCCCACCACCGCGCACATGGTCGACGACGCATTGGCCGCCGACCCGTCGTTGACGCATGTCTCGATCGTGCATTGCGAGACCAGCACCGGCATCCTGAATCCGCTCGAAGACATCGCGGCCGTCGTGGCCCGGCATAAGCGCGGACTCTTCATCGACGCCATGAGTTCGTTCGGCGCGCTCGACATCGATGCGCGCAGAATCCGCTTCGACGGCCTCGTTGCAGCCTCGGGCAAGTGTCTGGAAAGCGTGCCCGGCCTGGGCTTCGCGATCCTGCGCAAGGCGGCGCTCGAGCAATGCAAGGGCAATTGCCATTCGCTGGCGCTCGATCTGTACGACCAGTGGCAGTCGTATATGCGCACCAAACAGTGGCGCTTCACGCCGCCGACGACCGTAGTGGCTGCGCTGGCAGAGGCGTTGAAGCAATTCCAGGCGCAGGGCGGCGTCGCCGGCCGCGGCGCGCGCTACCGAAAAAACTGCGAGACGCTGATCAACGGCATGGAAAAACTCGGCTTCGTGTCGTTTCTGCCGCGCGCGATCCAGGCGCCCATCATCACGACCTGGCACGCGCCGGCGGACCCGAACTACAACTTCAACGTGTTCTACGACAAAGTGCGCGAACGCGGCTTCACCCTCTACCCCGGCAAGCTCACGCAGGTCGAAACCTTTCGCGTCGGCTGCATCGGCGCAATCGGTGAGCCGGAAATGCAGCAGGCGGTCGCCTCCATCGCCGCCATCGTCGGCGAAATGGGCATCACCCGCCTCAAACCCGCTGCGACCGCGCGCGCGGCCGCCTGAGCGAACGCACCATGACCGCGCAAACGCAACGAAAAACCAACGCGATCACTGCGGGTGAATACCTCGCGCCGGACGTGCCGGGCGAATTGCCGTGGCATGCGGTACCGCTGGTGCGCGCAACACCCGAGTCGCTCAGCGGCTTCGGCAATCTCGTCGACGACTGGCACGACTACCCGGTCGAGATCGCCACCTGGCCGGTCGCCGGCTGGCGCCAGTGCGACCCCGGCACCGGCGATGAAGGCGGCACCACCCACGGCCAGTTCGATTTCTGGTGGGAGGGCGACATACTCTACGGCAAAAACCAGGCGGTGGGCTCGCACTACCTGCTCGGCTGGTCGAAAAATCCCGCGGATGCACAGCGCGGCGGCAAGTCCGCGCGCTCGCGCGTGCTGCTGTGGCACGCGAACTATCATCCCGACGGTGGACAATTATTTTTTCCATTGAACGGCGAAGCCTTCGTCTGTCCGCTCGCGCTGCCGGGCGACGATGTGAAACCCGAAAATTTCGTCGCCTTTTACGTTGACGGCGGCAAAGGCCTCTACATCCATCCGAACGTCTGGCATGAAGCGGTGTTTCCGCTGGCCGAACGCGCGAGCTTCTACGACGAGCAGGGCAAAGTTCATGCGCGTGTGAGTTGCAATATCGCCGCCGAGTTCGGCGTGTTTCTGTCGGTCCTGCTCGCAGCACCGGCACCGCGTTGACTGCGCGCCCGGCGTTCGATTTCGCGGTGGTCGGCGCCGGCATCGTCGGCCTTGCCCACGCGCTGGCCGCAGCGCGCGCAGGCGCGAAAGTCCTCGTGCTCGATCGCGACGCGCAGGCAAACGGCGCGTCTATCCGCAACTTCGGTTATATCACCGTCACCGGCCAGTCCGGCGCCGGCACCTGGCAGCGTGCGCGCCGCGTGCGCGCAGTGTGGGACGAGATCGCGCCGCAAGCGGGCATTGCGATCCTGCACCGCGCGACGGCGACGGTCGCGCGCACCCCCGAAGCGCTGGCGGTGCTCGAAGAATTCATGCGCGGCGAAATGGCGGCGGGCTGCGAGTTCCTGAACGCCGCGCAACTGCGGCGGCGCGTGCCGATGGCGAACGCGAGCCTGATGGGCGCGCTGTGGAGTCCGCATGAGCGCCGCGTCGAAGCGCGCGAGGCGATCCCGCAACTCGCGCGCCACCTCGAAACCGCCTACGGCGTCACCATAGTGCGTAATGTGCAGGTGCGAGCCGTCGAGCCGCCGGCGCTCGATACGACGGCGGGTGTGTTTCGCGCCGCGCGCGTCGTGGTCTGCCCCGGCAACGACACGCTCACGCTATTTCCGCAAACGCTTGCCGCGCATCGCATACGCAACTGCAAGCTGCAGATGCTGCGTCTCGCGCCGCAGCCCAGCGGCTGGCGGCTGCCGTGCGCAATCATGGGCGATCTGAGCCTCGTGCGCTACGGCGGGTTTGCAAACTGTTCCGCGGCAGGCGCGCTGCGCGCCCGCCTCGAGCGCGAGGCTGCCGACCGCCTGGCCGCGGGAATTCACCTTCTGCTGGTGCAAAGCGCCGATGGTTCGCTGGTCGTCGGTGATTCGCACGATTACGCCGCCACGCCCGACCCCTTTGCCCCCGCCGCCATCGAACGCATGATCGTCGAGGAAGCGCTCAAGCTCGTCGACGTGCCCGATACGCGCGTGATCGAACGCTGGACCGGCGTCTACCCGAGCGCGGAAATGCCGGTCATAATTGAAGCGCCGCATCCCGACGTGCGCGTCGTCGTGATCGCGAGCGGCACCGGCATGAGCACCGCGTTCGCGGTTGCCGAGGAAGTCGTCGGCACACTACTCGCGCCCGCAGAGGGCGACAGAAGCCGCAACGGCGCGTAAGATCAGGCTGGCCGGCGGCTCCTGCCGCCAGCGCACTCACATTGGAGCAACACATGGCGGCACGAGCCGAAATCACCAACATGGCGCTGTTCTGCGATTTCGAGAACGTCGCGCTGGGCGTCGCCGATGCCAAGTACGCAAAATTCGATATCGAAAAGGTGCTTGAACGCCTGCTGCTCAAAGGCAGCATCGTCGTCAAGAAGGCCTACTGCGACTGGGACCGCTACAAGAGCTTCAAGGGGCCGATGCACGAAGCCTCGTTCGAGCTGATCGAAATCCCGCACGTGCGCATGTCGGGCAAGAACTCCGCCGACATCCGCATGGTGGTCGACGCACTGGACCTGTGCTACACCAAAGCGCACGTCGACACCTTCGTGATCATCAGCGGCGACTCGGATTTCTCGCCGCTGGTCTCCAAGCTGCGCGAGAACAACAAAACAGTCATCGGCGTCGGCGTCAAGAATTCGACCTCCGATCTCTTGATCGCGAACTGCGACGAATTCATTTTTTACGACGACCTC
>JANNPG010000586.1:0-7003 GCA_031399805.1 Betaproteobacteria bacterium
TGTTGGAATCCGATTTCTGGATCACCATTTGGTGAATAACACCGGCCTTAGCGCTCGATGGCGGACCACGATCACTGGCGGCAAGATGAGCCACTGCAACAGCGGGAAAATACCAATATCGAAAATCATCGGGTCTCAAACCTGTTCCAGAGAAAACCGGCCAGCGCTCCGGTCAGCATTAACCCGGCCATCACGAGAAACGATGAACCGGCAAGCACCGCGTAAAGCGAGCCGCCGGCGACAGAGCCGAATCCCTGCCCCACACTCGCAAAGGCCGTCTGCAGACCCAACGCCATGCCGAGATTCTTACGCGTGTCCCGCGCCAGGAAAGTGTTCGACGCGGCCGACCACATGCCTACGCCCGCGGAAATCAGCGTGACCAGCAGCGACATCAGAAGGCCGTCCGTCGCACCGGGCAGAAACAGGAATCCAATACCCATGGCGGTCAGCGCCGGTACTACGATGTAAGTCCCCTGAAACCGCCTTAAAAACCCTGGCCGCATATACACGGCCGTCTGCACCAGAATCATCACAACGCTGCACATGGCGAACATCAGGCCGATATCAGCCGGAGTCTGATTAAGCGCCAGGCGTCCGTTCAGCGTAATTCCCACTTCAAAACCGCCATGCCCAAACATGACGATCAGATTCAGCGTCAGGAGAGCGAACAGTTGCCACCCTTGTCGGCCGTGCGGCACCTGCCCTTTGCTTTCGTGCGGCTGAGCAGACGGAACGCTAACGGGCAGCTTCGTCATGATGCCGAGCAAAACAGGCAACCCAAATAGTGCCGCGACAAAGAGAGGCAGCGCGTTCAGGTCGCCGCCCGTGAGGCCGCCCCAATCAAGTGCTCCACCCGCCGCGTAGATTCCGCCGCTCAAAGCGGGCCCCACGACGGAACCGGACAGACTTGCCGCGCTGGTCCAGGCCAGACGGCGGCCGAGAGTTTTTTCCGAGCTGGTCTCGCTGACATAGGCTTGCGCCACCGGCAGCACCGCGGATAAAAACATACCGGAGAGCGCCCGCACGAGATAAGCAAGCCACAGGCTTTGCACGAGGGCGAACAGGGCAAGCGACAAGATGTGCCCGCCGAGTCCGACCATGATGACGGTGCGCCGGCCGATACGATCTGACACGTAACCCCACAGCGGCGCAAATACAAACAGCGCGAACATGAATGTGCCCATGAGCCAACCCGTATGGTAAGAAATGGCTGCCTCATTAGGATCGCTCAACAGGCGTTCGAGCAGGAAAGGCAACACGGGCAGGAGAACGCCATAGCCCAGCGTCACCGAAAACATCGCCGTAACGAGCCAATAGAAGGCGGCGCCATCCAGCGGGCGATGCATCACGCCGGCTAACATCCGGCTGCGCATTCCAGAGCGTCAAGCAGCATGCCGGCGACATTGAATCCGGTCTGGTCGGTGATTTCCTGGAAGCACGTCGGGCTGGTGACGTTGACCTCGGTCAGAAAGTCGCCGATCACGTCGATCCCGACCAGCAATAATCCTTGCGCGCTGAGTTGTGGGCCGAGCGTTTCTGCAATCTCACGGTCGCGTTTTGTCAACTCGCGAGCAATCCCCGTACCGCCCGCGGCAAGATTACCGCGCGTTTCGCCCGGCTTCGGGATGCGCGCGAGCACATACGGCACCGGCTTGCCGCCGATCAGCAATATGCGCTTGTCGCCATCGGCGATCTCCGGAATAAAGCGCTGCGCCATGATCGTGCGCCGCCCGTAGTGCGTAACCGTTTCGATAATCACGTTGAGGTTCGGGTCATTGTGACGGACGCGGAACACTGAGGCGCCACCCATGCCGTCGAGCGGCTTCAGTATGATGTCGCCGTGCGCAGCAAGAAATTCGTGAATCAACACTTCGCGGCGCGTCACCAATGAGGGCACAGTAAACTGCGGGAAGCGCGCGATGATTATCTTCTCGTTGCAATCGCGGATCGCTCGTGGATCGTTGACTACGCGCGCGCCCTGCGCCTGCGCAAGCTCCAACAGATAAGTGCTGTAAACGTACTCCATGTCGAACGGCGGGTCTTTGCGCATCAGCACCGCGTCGAACTCCCTGAGTGGCGTGGTTTGCGGCGCTTCGATGCGATACCACGCCGCTTTGTCACCGGTCAGATGCAGCCGTTGCGCGTGGCCGGTGACGACGCCGTTATGCCAGACCAGATCTTCCTGCTGCAGTACGTGGAGTTCGTGGTTACGCGCGGCCGCCTCGCGCATCATTGCGTAAGTCGAATCTTTGTAAATCTTGAACTCGTCGAGCGGGTCGGCGACAAAAGCGATCTTCATGAAGGGGGAATTCGCGCGGTCAGTGCGGCGCGACGCCCGGCGACGCCGCGGAATTTTTCTTTAGCGCCTGTTCCATTTTCTCGAGCTCGATCGCGGCGGCGACCAGTGCGAGACGCGCGATGACGCCGTAGGCATAAAAGCGGTTCGGCGGGCGACCCGCGTCGTCCCGGTTGAGTGAATCGGCAGGCTTTTCGAACGCAAGTTGCTCGAAATATGAGCCGGGTACGTTCAGGTTCCGGTCCTGGCCGCGACCCGCGCACACGCGATAGAATGCGCCCACCACGAACTGATCAATCATGTAGACTACCGGCTCCGCAACGCCGCCGTTGACGGTCTCGAAGCTGTAAACGCCTTCCTGCACCAGCACTTCATGAACTTCGACGTGTCCCTTGCCCATCTCCATCTTCTTGCGATCTTTGCGGTTAAGGTTACGCACTTCCGCGGGATCCTTTATCGTCATGATAGCCATGCCGTAGGTGCCGGAATCCGCTTTTACGATCACGAAGGGTTCCTGCTTGATGCCGTATTCCTGGTACTTGACGCGAGTGCGGGCGAGCACTTCCGACACGCAGTCCGCAAGGCGGTCTTCGCCGGTGTGCTCGTGAAAATTGATCTTGCCGCAGCTCCCAAAACAGGGATCGATCAACCACGGGTCGATGCCAATCAACTGCGCCAATTCGGTAGCGACATCTTTGTAAACCGCAAAGTGGTTTGATTTGCGGCGCATGTACCACCCGGCGTGAAGCGGCGGCAGCACGGGCTGTTCGAGATTGCGCAGGATTTCGGGTAGGCCTGACGACAGGTCGTTATTGAGCAGCACCATGCACGGATCGAAGCCGTCGACCCCGATGCGATTGCCAGTGCGCACGAGCGGATCGAGTCTGAGTTTGCCGCCAGTCGGCAGCTCGATGTCCGTCGGCGCGGTCAAATCCGGAACCAGGCTGCCCAGGCGTACGTGCATGCCGGCATTGCGCAGTATCCTTTGCAGCGCCTCGACGTTCTGCATGTAACGCATATTGCGCGTGTGATTTTCCGGAATCAGCAGCACGCGGCGTGCGTCGGGACAATGGTTTTTAACCGCAGCGATTGTTGCCTGCACGCATAGCGCATCGAAATCCGGATTGAGGTTATTGAATCCGCCCGGGTACAAGTTGGTATCGATTGGCGCCAGCTTGAAGTTGCTGTTGCGCAGGTCAACCGACGCATAGAACGGCGTCACACGCCCCTGCCACTGGCCGTGCAGCCAGTGCTCGATCGCGGGCATCGCATCCAGAATGCGGCGTTCGAGATCAGGCAGCGGCCCGGTAAGCGCTGTTGTGAAATGTGGAACTGCACCCGGCAAGAAAGTCCCTGCGTCCATCAGCGGGTCCATACGCAGGTCCCGGGGACGTCGCAGATCGGTGCATGATCTGCATTTACGTTCCCGGGTTGCGGTGGCTTGATACGTCCACCTGACTGCGCGGTCATTATCATTCGCGTCCCTCAATCCTGGCGGCTGTTCCGCTTGCGCGGTGTCGGCGTGGCGCCGTGGTCGGCGAGCGGAGTGACCGAGGTGATCACGTTGCGTGTGCGTTCCGCGACAAATTCGAAGGTCACCTGTTTACCGGGCTGCAGGCGGTCGAAAAGCCGTTTGTCCCCGACCTTAAAGTCCATCGTCATGCCAGGCATGTTGCGATCGCTGATCTGGCCGTGCGTCAATGTGACTTCGCCCTTTGTCCGGTCCAGACTCCGCACCGTGCCCACACCGGAGTGTGTCTTCTGTTCGCCGAACGCGAGCGGCGATGTGGCCAGCACGGCGATCACCGCAGCAACACTTAAAAGTTTCTTCATATTGTTAATTCGGCCGAACTATATTGCATTGGCAACCAGAATTGCCTGAACCGCGTCGTGGGAATCGTGCGGCGGCAATTCCGGGGTTGCGCGGGTAACGGAAACGCCGCCGCCGTGATTGCATCTGACCCTCCATCGCTTTTGCAGGATAACGCGGCAGTAGGTGAAATCAATCATTAATGGGTCAGCGCCTACGGCCGACGCCAACAGCCGGCAACCGCATTGATCGCCGTGCGCGTGCTCCCATCGGCCGCATGTGCGCAAAACTGCGTTCATCGATCTCTTTTTCGGTCAAAAACAATGTCCACACGTGCGACAGACTATTTCCGGGCGTAGACGGACACGCGGCCCTGCCGGTCAAATGACAGCACGTCATAGCGCTGGGGATTGGGTCCTTCCATGCCTGGCGATCCAATCGGCATTCCGGGTACCGCCAGCCCGATGATCGGCGGCTTTTCTTTCAACAAGCGCGCGATCGCATCCACCGGTACATGTCCTTCGATGACATAGCCTTGGACCAGCGCCGTGTGACACGCTCTTAGTTGAGGAGGCACGCCGTACTTCGCGCTTATCGCGTCCAGTTGGCGTTGCGACATGTCCTTTTTCTCAACCTTGAAGCCGTTCTCTAGCAGGTAACCTACCCACTTGGAGCAGCACCCTCACGTCGGGCTTTCATACACGACGACATTGGGGCCGCCCGGCGTCTGCTGGGACAGAACTGGAGCCGCCCATATCAAGAATATCGCGGCAATCGCGGGCGATGATTTCCAAAAGCGTTTAAGGGTCATATATATCTACTCCGTTATTGACGGGTTTTTCATTGCGGGATTGGATAAGCGCTGCATGCGACAGGATGCGGTGTCCAATCTCGGGATGCGTGCGCATGATTATCCATTCGCTTTCGGTCATGCTCGCGCGCATAAAGCGCCCCGCTGATCTGCATACCGCAATGGCGGCACGTGCGTTGCGCAGTGTTTTCCGCGTAAGTATTCAATGTCATGCCTTTAAATGTATTCGCCTATCCTCGGCCATGAAAACAATTGTAAAGCGGTGTAAACACCAGGCCGAAATAGATCCCATACAGGAATGTTTCAACAAGACCGAGGATGAAGCTCTGCCAGGTGATCCACGTGAAGCCCGGCAAGAGCTTTAGCCATACCTCGTACATGTGTTGGCCAAACACAAGGTCGTAGCCTACACAGAATACGTAGGTAATGGCAAGAAACGATCCCATCGCCAGTCCGACATCGCGCCAATAAAGCCTAGCCATGATGATGCCCTCCTTGATGCTGCTCTCCTTGCGCCGCGCTACCTGCATATTTTTCGGGCGCCTGCGCGAACTTGTCGCGGCATGACCAGGAGCAAAAATGATAGGTTTTGCCGTGATACGCGCTCGCGAAACTCGATTTCTGCCGATCGACCGTCATCCCGCACACCGGGTCTTTGGTTTCGCCATCCGTGTCGCCGTGCCCTGCATGTTGTCCATGGCCGTGACCGCCCATGACGTGCGCCCCGCAGCCGTAGCGCATCATGAGAAAAAACAATCCGCCCCAGATCAGGATCGACACCAGTGATTTTAAAGATTCTGCGTCCATGTGTGATCTCCAATTCCGTTACTCGAATTGCCACCGGGACTTGCGTGGCGCTATTTCGCCCGCTACCGTCCCGGTCTATGCGTCGCTTGCAGAGATTCCCAATCGCTCACGTTGCTGAGACCTCAGAACAGGAACCATCCGTAGAGAAACAGCGTGTTGTTGTCCCCGGCGTTCCTGCCATTCCCGTCGTAATTGGAGCTGCCACCGTTGAAACTGCTGTAACGCGTGTAGCGCGCGCCCAACTTGATGTTCTGCAAGGGCAGATAGTTCAGATCAAGAATCCAGCCCTTGGTGTTGGGGCTGCCCGTGATGCTGCCCGTGACCGCGTTTCCGGTGTTGTATCTCGTGGGATCGGCATCGCCCCAAGTCGAAAAGTACTGGATACCGCCGCCCCACTGGCGCTTGTAGAAATAATGCAGGTCCGCCCTGGCGGTGTTCAGCGTATCGGACGCGTTGGAGGTCATGCCGAGCGGGAAGCTCGCGTTCCAATTCCGTTTTTCTCGTATCCAGCTCGCATGTGTGGAAACGATATGATCGCCGACGTTGTAATGGTATTGGCCATCGAGCGCTATATCCCTGAAGCGGTCGGTGGCGCCAAACGGCATGCTCGGGTCCGGGAAAACATCGGCAGTCATGCCATACGTTCCCAGCATGAAGCTATGTGCGCCCGCTTCATGTTGCAAGGCGAAACGCCAGTAGGGCGCATAGTTATCGACAACGTTCGTGATATCGACACCACTGCTGAATGGCCTGAACAACCCGTTGCTGGCCTTGCGATAAGCCGCCACTTCGCCGTATACGAGGTTGTTGAAGTATCCATATACGCCCGTGCCCCCCACCTGTGCGAACAGGGAGTTGTCAATCAGAGTCGCGGCATTCGGCATGATGCCGCGATCGGGCATGAGATGCGGGAAGCCCCACATCGGAGTGCTGCTGAAGATATCTGAAATCGTCGGATTGTTGTTCACCGTGACGCCGAAGAGCAGCTCCTTGCCACCAATGGTGGTGTTGTTCGCGTAGCGGATGTCCGCCATTTCGATAGCGGTTTTGCGCTCGATCCCGTCGTAGTTGTACTGGACCAGCGCGCCAAAGTTGCCGGCAATCCTGCCCCCGTAGTAGAGGCCGGCGGTCTGCAGAACGGTTTGACCTTCGTTCACCTGCATCTCGGAATCTACTCCTATCGTATTGCGCGTCGCATTGCGGGATGCCACGACCACCGCCGACAAGGGCAGGTTCCGCGGGAATTTCTTGTCATCCAGCGCGTTGCCCATGGTAAAAC
>JANNPG010000597.1:0-3670 GCA_031399805.1 Betaproteobacteria bacterium
CACATGCGTAGTGCCTTATCCGATTAACGAGTAACGGCGCGCGTGAATTCTATTGCGCGGTCCAGCCGCCGTCGATGACGAGGCTGGTGCCGGTCATGAGCGACGCCGCGGGCGAGGCGGCGAACAGCACCGCCGCGACGATTTCGTCGAGCCGGCCCAGGCGCCCGAGCGGGATGCGGTCGTGCACCCATTGGCTGAATTCGGGCTTGGCGAACATGGGTGCCGTCATCGGCGTGTCGACAAACGTCGCGGCCACCGAATTTACGCGGATATTGCGTGGCGCCAGTTCGAGCGCCACCGCTTTGGTCAGGCCTTCGAGTGCATGCTTGGTCATGCAGTAGACGCTTCGGTTGACCGCGCCCACGTGGCCCATTTGCGAGGAGATGTTGACGATGGCGCCACCGCGCGTCTTGCGGTCGGCGGCCTCGAGCATTTTCTGCGCCGCCGCCTGCGCGACCACAAACGCGGCTTTGACGTTCAGATTGAGCACGCGGTCGAGATGTTCTTCGCTCACGTCGACGAACGGCTCGGGAATGTTCATGCCGGCGTTATTAATGAGGATGTCGAGCGCGGGAATCGCGGCAACGACGCGTCTTACCGCGGCGGCATCGGTGACGTCGCACGCCGCCGCGTGCGCGCGGCCGCCCGCGGCGCGAATTTCATTCGCCGCGGTTTCAATCTCGGTTTGCGTGCGCGCGAGAAGCCACACCTCGGCGCCCGCCTCGGCCAACGCCAGCGCGACGCTGCGGCCGATGCCGCGGCCCGCGCCGGTGACGAGCGCAACGCGACCGTCCACCCGGAAGCGCGCCGCCATGTTGTCGGCTGTTTCGCTCATGCCGCAACCGGCCTGCTAGGGAAGCTCTGATTAAGTCCGTTCGTGCTGATGTATAGAAGCATGAAAAAAATATTTACCGAGAGATAGCGCTCACCCTTCGATACCTCAGGGCGAACGGTTGAGGGCTTAATCAGATCTTCCCTAGCGCTTCGCGCCGAGGCCGACGTTCTGGCCGCCGTAACGCCGCAGGCGCAGATCGGCCTGCTCCTTGTGCCCCCAGAAGCGTTCGATCGCGCACAGCCGCGAACAGTACTCGCCGATCGCGACGCTCGCCGCCGGCGTGACCTCCTGGTAAGTGCAGGTCTTAAGAAACTTGCCGACCCACAACCCGCCCGTGTAGCGCGCAGCACCCAGCGTCGGCAGCGTGTGATTGGTGCCGATAACCTTGTCGCCGTACGCGACGTTGGTCTCGGGGCCGAGAAAGAGCGCGCCGTAGTTTTTCATGTGCGCGAGAAAGTAGCGTGGGTCGCGCGTCAGCACTTCAACGTGCTCGGCGGCGATCTTGTCCGCTTCGGTCACTGCTTCGGCGAGCGAGTCGACAAGAATTATTTCGCCGTAATCGCGCCATGCCACGCCGGCGACGTCCGCGGTCGGCAGCACTTTAAGCTGGCGCGTGATTTCGGCCGGCAGCGCTTCGGCGATCGCGCGCGAAGTCGTAATACAGGTGGCGGGGCTCGTCGGCCCGTGCTCGGCCTGGCCGAGCAGATCGGTGGCGATGATTTCGACGTCGGACGATTCGTCGGCGACGACGAGAATTTCCGTCGGGCCCGCAAAAAGATCGATGCCGATGCGGCCAAAGAGCTGGCGCTTCGCTTCGGCGACATACGCATTGCCGGGGCCGCACAACATATCGACCGGCGCGATGGTTTCCGTGCCGAGCGCCATCGCGGCGATGGCCTGCACGCCGCCCAGCACGTAAATCTCGTCCGCGCCGCCGAGCACCATCGCCGCAATCGTCTCTGCATGCGGTTCACCTTGATTGGGCGGCGTGCACGCGATCACGCGCCGCACGCCGGCGGTGCGCGCGGTCACTATGCTCATGTGCGCCGATGCGACCATCGGATAACGGCCGCCCGGCACGTAGCAGCCGACGCTGTCGACCGGGATGTTTTTGTGACCGAGTTTCACACCCGGCAACGTTTCGACTTCGATGTCCGTGATCGCGGCGCGCTGATGCTGCGCAAAATTGCGTATCTGCGCCTGCGCGAACTTGATGTCGTCGATAGTGCCGGGCGCTACTTTCGCCATGATCGCATTGATGTCCGCCGGCGACAGCCGGAAGCTCGGCGGCGACCACTTGTCGAACTGCGCCGATAGTTCGCGCACCGCGGCGTCGCCGCGCGCCTTGACGTCCGCCATGATGCCTTCGACCGTTTGCCGCACTTTCGCGTCGATTGCGTCGGTGACCGTCTGATCGATGCGCCGCTTGAGATAAGTCGCCATGGGATACACCGTCCTGTGTTAAGTGCGGCGGCGGGTCGGCCGCCGCGATGAGAATAGCTTCGCTTATGTTGCACCTGTTCCGCGAGCGCAGTAAAGCGCCGCGCGGGTTCAGACGCCAATGCCGAGTTCCTGCTGCAAATCCCTCAACGCCTCCACCGGCTTGCGCGTCTGCCATTTCTTGCGCTGGCCGATCGGCGTGTTGTTGACTTCGGGCGTGACTTTGAGCGCCACGAACACCGGCCCGGGCGCGGCGAGTAAGCGCTCGACGTTGATGGCGAAGCTTTCGATATTGTCGAACGCATGCGCGCTAGGATAGCCGGCGCCGCGCGCGAGCGCGTCGTAGCGCACGTACTGCGCGTTCGGCACCGGTTGCCCGCCGGTCGTCGCATAGCATTCGTTGTCGAGCAGGAAGTGATAGAAATTCCTGGGCCGCTGCTCGGCTACGGTCGCGAGCATGCCCAAACTCATCAGGAGATCGCCTTCCGAATCGAAGACGACGACTTTCTCGCTGGGCCGCGCGAGTGCCAGCCCGAGCGCGAACGACGCGTGGCCGCCCATCGACGGGTCGCCGAGCGGCGCGTCGCGGTTGGGCCGCGTGCTGATGTTCACCCAGTGGCGCCCGCCGCGGCCGGGCACCACGAGCGCATCATTGCGATACTGCTGGAACACCCTTAGCATTTCCGCCGTGTTGATCATCGTTAAGTTCATCCGTCGTTTTTGGTTTTACTCTTATCTGCGTTCATCTGCGTTTATCTGCGGTTCCAAACGATTTTTGAGACGGCTTCTTACTTGTTGAAGCCGTGGTATTCGTCGCCGACCAGCACGGCGACCGGCCGCTTGTTTTTCTTCGACTCTTCGAACGCCACCGAAATGCGCGCCGCATCGGCGTCGGATTCGACGAGGTAGTAGTTGATGCCGAACGCGTTGAGGAAGCGCTCGGTGTAGACGGCCGCGGTGTCGGTGGTCACGCCGTGCCGCGTCCAGCCGCGGTAGCCGACCATCAACACCACCGGAATATTCAGCCCCAGGCCCCAGCCGCGCAGCGAATCGCCGGATTCCAAGAGCCCGGTATTCTGGATGAGAATGATCGGCACCTTGCCGCCGGTGGCGAGCCCCGCCGCGGTCGAGAATGCGAGTCCTTCGCGCGCCACCGCCACGAGGGTCAGCGACGGCGAGAATGCGAGTCCTTCGCGCGCCACCGCCACGAGGGTCAGCGACGGCTCGGCCTTCATCAGCACGTAGAGGAAATTCGTTTCGCTGTCGGGCAGCCACACGACGTGCGTGACGCCGTGTTTTTTCATTTCGGCGAGCACCGTTTCGGGCGACAGGTGCGTTGTTTGCGATTCAGCCATGGGCGGCCTCCGGGTGGGATCGCTGTGAATTCTAGCAGAC
>JANNPG010000605.1:0-1547 GCA_031399805.1 Betaproteobacteria bacterium
ATTCACTACGTCCAAAACGATAGCCTCGCTCTTAATTTAGGTGGTGAAAAGCGTTTTGAATCGATCAATGAATCGCATTTCGAGCGGATTGCTCAACGGATAGATGCGCCACCGAAATTCGTGCTGGACGTCGTTAAGGAGACTGTGGCGATCGCTCGAAAAGAATGGCCCGGAATAATCCGGGAAGTCGGTCTCCCGGAGAACATGCGTGACCGTCTGTTCCAGTATTGGGGTGGGCTTTCCGATCTACTACGAATATCGCCTGCCTCTTCCCACACTCGTCGGAAATCAGAACCATAAGATCGAGCCACAGGTTCAGGCACAATACGGACTTTTCAAGTTTACCGACCGCTAAATGAACGCCCCGCAGCATACGCCGATGATGCAGCAGTACTTGAGCATCAAGGCGCAGCATCCGGACATGCTGGTGTTTTATCGCATGGGGGACTTTTACGAACTGTTTTTCGGTGATGCGGAAAAAGCCGCGCGCCTGCTCGACATCACACTCACCGCACGCGGTGCTTCCAACGGCGAGCCGATCAAAATGGCGGGCGTGCCCTATCACGCCGTCGAGCAATACCTGGCGAAGCTGGTCAAGCTCGGCGAATCCGTCGCGATCTGCGAGCAGATCGGCGATCCCAGCACGTCGAAAGGCCCGGTCGAACGCAAGGTCCTGCGCATCGTCACGCCGGGCACGCTCACCGATTCGGCGCTGCTCGACGACAAACGCGACAACCTCCTGCTCGCGCTGTGGGAGAAACACAACACCGTTGGCATCGCGTGGCTGGCGCTCGCTGCCGGACGTTTTCGTGCCACCGAAATCAAGGCAAGCAATCTTTCCGCCGAACTCGAGCGCTTGCGCCCGGCAGAAGTGCTGATTGCGGAATCGTCGGACTTCACGCTGCCGGTGGGCTCGTCTTATGCGGTGAGACGCCTGCCCGAGTGGCAATTCGAATCTGAAGCGGCGACGCGCGCGCTGCGCCGCCAATTCAATACCCATGACCTCACTGCATTCGGCCTGGTCGCGCTGCCGGCGGCAACCTGCGCGGCCGGCGCGCTGATCGAATATGCGCGCGCGACCCAGGGCAACGCGATCGCGCACGTCACGGCACTCGCCGTCGAGCATGCGTCCGCCTATCTCTCCATCGATCCGGCGACGCGGCGCAACCTCGAAATCTCCGAGACCATACGCGGTGAACCGGCGCCTACACTCATGTCGTTGTTAGATACCTGCGCGACCAGCATGGGCAGCCGGCTGCTCCTGCATACGCTGCATCACCCGCTGCGCGACCACGCGCCGATACGCGCGCGCCTGGCGGCCGTCGCTTTGCTTGCCGCCGACAGCGCAGCGAAATGCAACACACTTCGCAACGAGCTGAAAGCTTGTGTCGACGTCGAGCGCATTACCGCGCGCATCGCTCTGAAGAGCGCGCGGCCGCGCGACCTGTCGGGATTGCGCGACACGCTTGCCCGCCTGCCGCAACTGAGCGCTCAACTCGCGGCACTTGACAGCCCGCGCCTGCAGGAGCTCGCGGCCAATGTGCAAC
>JANNPG010000646.1:0-8496 GCA_031399805.1 Betaproteobacteria bacterium
AGCCGCCCGACGTGAGGATGCCCTTGGTGTTGTAGATATCCTTCAGCGCGAACGGGATGCCGTGCAACGGCCCGCGGTAACGGCCGGCCGCGATGTCGCACTCCGCCGCGCGCGCCTGCTTGCGCGCAACTTCCGAGGTGCGCGTGACAAACGCATTCAGTTGCGGTTCGAGCGCTTCGACGCGCTTTAACAGCGCATCGGTGTACTCGACGGGCGAAAGCTTGCGCGCGCGGATGAGTTCCGACGCTTCGGCGATGGTGAGGAAATGCAGTTCGTTGTTCATTGTGAAGTCGTGAGGAGTGATGTGTGAGGTGTGAGGTGTGAGGGATTAACACTGCTCCACGCTTCGCGCATTCACTTAGTAGTAATCTAAAAAATAGTTTGGAACCACAGATAAACACCGATGAACGCAGATGAATTCAAAGGCCCCGGCGCCGGTTAGAGGGCGGTCGTGGATTTTTATCTGCGTTTATCTGTGTTTATCCGTGGCTGGTTGTCGTTTTGCATTTTCGTGATGAGTCCTGACGCCGTCGATGCATTTTTCGTCCCAGATTGACCGTGTGTGACGGATATCCTACCCTACCGCCGACTAGTACGGGATGCTGGGAGCGCATTTTAATGGATTCGAAGGAATCAACCGATATGGATTCTCCTCTGAGATTTCGCGAGGATCGGCAGGCGACACTGAACGACGCACGGCGTTTTTCGATCATTCTCGCAGGCGGTTCCGGCACGCGGTTGTGGCCGCTGTCGCGTTCATCGATGCCGAAACAACTGCTGGCGTTGAATGGCGCGGAGACGCTGCTGCAGCAAACCGCGCGGCGCATTGCGCCGCTGGTCGATGCCAAGCGCGTGATCACCGTTACGCATGCGGATCATCGTTTCGAGGTTATGGGTCAGCTCCATGTGATTGACCCGCGCCTGGCCGATGGCGTGCTGGTTGAGCCGATGGGTCGCAATACGCTGCCTGCGATTGCGTGGGCTGCGGCGAGGATCGCGAGGGAAACGCCGGACGCGCTGATTGGCGTGTTTCCGTCCGATCACGCGGTGACGGGAAGCGCGGAATTTCTCGACGCGTGGCGTGCCGCGGAACACGCTGCGGAAGAGGGCTGTATCGTACTGTTCGGCATGCATCCCACCGCGCCGGCAACCGGCTTCGGATACATCCAGGCGGGGGAGCCGCTTGAACTTCCCGCGCATGCGCCGGCCGGCGCCGCGATCAGGAAGGTGGCGCGTTTCGTGGAAAAGCCGAACCTCGCGACCGCGGAAGGTTTTCTGGCGCAGGGTGGATACTATTGGAATGGCGGCATGTTCGTATTTCGTGCCGACTCGTTTTTCACCTTGCTTGAGCGCCATCAGCCGGCGCTGTTCGCGGCGCTGCCGGGTCTGGCCGACAGCGTCGGAGTCGCCCCCGCTGATCTTTATCGGGAATTGCCCGACATCTCGATAGACTATGGCCTGCTCGAGCGTGCCGACAACGTCGCAGTCGTGCCAGTGGATATGGGATGGAGCGATCTGGGCAGTTGGGACGCGCTCTACCAGCAGCGCACCAAGGACGGCGCCGGTAACCTGATCCAGGGCGACGTGGTGGCGGTCAACAGTCGCAACAATCTGTTGTGGAGCGAGCATGGCACGCTGGCGACGCTCGGGCTAGAAAACATCGCCGTGGTGCAGACGCGCGATGCGACGCTGGTGTGCACGCGCGATCAGGCAGCGGACCTCAAGGAACTGGTATCGAAGGTGCGTAAGGATCACCGCAATCTGACCGAGATCCATCTCACGGTGGCGCGGCCGTGGGGCAGCTACACGATCCTGGAAGAGGGCGCCCGCTACAAAATCAAGCGTATCGTGGTCAACCCGGGCGCCAAGCTGTCGATGCAGATGCACTATCACCGCTCCGAGCACTGGGTGGTGATCGCCGGTACGGCGAAGATTGTGAACGGCGAACAGGAGATCTTTCTCGAGGAAGACCAGTCCACCTATATCCCCAAGACTCACCGCCATCGGCTCGAAAACCCCGGCAAAATTCCGCTACAGATCATCGAGATCCAGAGCGGGCCTTACCTGGAAGAAGACGATATCGTACGCTTTGGCGATGTCTACGGTCGGGTCTGAAAGCAGCATGAGGTTCCGACCCGATTCCTGTCGAAAAAATTTACACATCGCGCCACCCGTAGGCTATTTGCACTGGCATAGACATGCAAAATCAGCAGGAATCGGTCGATTGGCCTGCTACTTGCTTATGAAATAACTTTTTCTCATACACGTCCAATGAAACAACTGATACGACTGCTTGCGGCGATTGCACTATGGGCGTCGGCAACGGGCTTGGGTGCAGCCGAATGGCAGGTCCAACTCGCGGCGCTCGAGGCGGCGGCTGGACAGGGCGATCCCAAAGCGCAGACCGCACTGGCGGCAAATTATGAGAATGCTGAAGGCGTACCCAAAGATTTGCGGGCAGCCAATCGGCTCTTCTGCCGCGCTGCGAAACAGGGCTATGCCGAAGCGCAGTTCAGGCTCGGCTGGATGTATGCCAATGGCAGGGGGGTATCCCACGACGACGGCGTGGCTGCCGGTCTTTTCAAGATGGCGGCGGACCAGGGGCACGAATACGCCGCCAAGCTGCTGCCGTACGTGCGCCAGCGGCCGGATACGCAGATGCCAATCTGCCTGCTGCCCGACCCACCCCCACCGGTGCAGTCCGCGCTGAAGGATGACATCGTCCCTGCGGGCGGCGGAAGTGAAATCGAGCAGTTGGTGTACCTGCTCGCGCCGCAGTACGCCGTCGACCCGAAGCTTGCGCTGGCGGTGATCTCCGTCGAGTCGGCATTCAATCCGGCGGCGGTCTCGCCGAAGAACGCACAAGGGCTCATGCAGTTGATACCGGAAACCGCCGCGCGCTTCGGCGTCAAGAAGGTGTTCAACCCCGTCGACAACATCAAGGGCGGGCTCGCGTACCTGCGCTGGCTGCTGGCGTTCTTCAAGGGCGACGTGTCACTTGTGCTCGCGGCCTACAACGCGGGCGAGCGGGCAGTCGAAAGATACCGCGGGATCCCGCCCTATGCGGAAACGCGAGCCTACGTCAGGAAAATCACCGGCATGTACAAGAAGACCGAGCATCCCTACGAGTCGGAGGTCGTCGAACCGTCGCCGATCATGGCGCGGATGAAGCCTACGCGTGGATGAATTTCCTGCCCGTTCTTTTGGGGACGGGTTGCTATTCGAACCCCGGGACTTTTGCTCGTCGCAGCAAGTCTCGAATGTACTGGCTCGGAATCGCGAACGTGATCCCGCTCGGCTGGCTGAGCGCACTCTCGCGGGTGCTCTTGACGAATACGCTGTTGATGACTCCGTACACGGCGGCGTCCTCGTGGTCGTAGAGAGGACTGCCGCTGTTTCCCGGGTAGGCGGTGCCATCCAGCTGGAATACGTTGTAGGCTGACTTGCGAATGCGGCCGATCATTTCTGTGTTCAACTGTCTGGCGGTGATCCCCGGTGTCACGACCGGCGTGACTGCGGACACCATGCCGCGGTGAGTTGCGGGGTGAAAGCCCAGCACCATGCCGAGGGGAAACCCGGTAAATGCCAGCATCCGGCCTTCCCTCACGCTGGCCGAGTCGCCGAGCTTCAGCGCCGGCAGCGGATTGCCCGAAATCTTAAGCAGCGCGAGATCGTGCTCCTCATCGATTGCCAGCACCTCGGCATCGCGCGGCTCCGGTTTGCCGTCCTTGGAGACCAATACAATCGGGGTTTCCATTTTCCCCGTATCGAGCGGTCTGATAATGGTGTGGGCATTCGTAATCACGTGCCGGCCGTCGGCGACGGCAAACCCGGTGCCGACGAACTGAACCGACGGACTGCGCGTCTTGAGAAAGGTGCCTACCGCGACAACCGATGGCTTGACCTGCTCAATAGTGCGCTCGAGTTCGGCGCCAAGCGCCGGCGCCACTAACGCAGCAAGGCACAGCAGATACACCGGGAGCGTCGGAGTGAGCGACAGAGAGGTATTGCCTGACACTGTTTTCATTGGTAGCCATTTTACCTGTTTGTAATTAAACTAACTATTTTTCCCACGCTCGTACGTTCGTATTTTCCGGCGGCAAGGTTGCGAGCAGCCGCACCGAACCCCAAAAAACGGTCGCTATCAACTTCGGGCAGGCGCTCCGCTGAGGGTGCCCCGGAACGGAAACGAGCATGTTGCGGACTATCTGAACGGAAATTTATGAGCGTAGTTGCTGTTGTCGGACTTGGATATGTGGGTTTGCCGCTTGCCGTCGAGTTCGGCAAACAGTGCAAGACGATCGGTTTCGACATGTCGAGCGTCAAGGTGGAGAACTATCGCCGGTTCATCGATCCGACGGGAGAGCTGTCGAGTGCAGAGTTGCGCGCAGCTGGGCAACTCACCGTAACGACCGATCCCGCAGCGCTCGCGCAAGCGGATTTCATCATCGTCGCGGTGCCGACGCCGGTGGATTCCGCGCACCAGCCCGATTTCGGCCCGCTTATGAGTGCCAGCGAGTCGGTCGGCAAACACATGAAACCAGGCGCGATCATCGTCTATGAATCGACGGTGTACCCCGGCGCCACCGAGGAAGTATGCGTTCCGATTCTCGAGAAATTCTCGGCAATGCGATGGAAGCGGGATTTTCACGTCGGCTACTCGCCCGAGCGCATCAATCCGGGCGACAAGGAGCATACGCTCACGACGATACTGAAGGTGGTCTCTGGTGACGATGCGCAAACGCTCGAAAAAGTCGCCGCGCTGTACCGGGGCATCATTACCGCCGGGGTCTTCCAGGCGTCAAGCATCAAAGTTGCCGAGGCCGCCAAGGTAATCGAAAACACACAGCGCGATCTCAACATTGCGCTGATGAACGAACTTGCCATCTTGTTTGACCGGATTGGCATCGACACGCTCGAAGTGCTGCAGGCGGCCGGCACCAAGTGGAATTTCCTCCCGTTCCGGCCCGGCCTGGTTGGCGGTCACTGCATCGGCGTCGACCCGTATTACCTGACGCACAAGGCAGACATGATTGGTTATCATCCGCAGGTGATCCTGGCGGGGCGGCGGATCAACGACGGTATGGGCAAATTTATCGCCGAACAGACTGTCAAGCACATGATCCGCAATGGCTCGCAGGTCAAGGGCTCGAAGGTCAATGTGCTGGGCCTGACTTTCAAGGAAGACTGTCCCGACATTCGCAATACTCGCGTGATCGATGTGATCCAAGAACTGAAGTCCTATGGTATCGACGTTCACGTCCACGATCCGGTGCCGGACGTCGAGGAAGCGCGCCATGAATACGGTCTCGAACTCGAGCCTTGGGACGCATTGCCGCGCGCCGATGCCATAGTGGTCGCGGTCGCGCACCGGCAGTTCGTGGCTACGCCTCTCGCCAACTATTACGCGAAAGTGGTCGAACACGGCTGTTTCATCGATGTGAAGAGCAAGTTCGACATGCCCGCATTGCAGCAGGCGGGGCTCACGGTCTGGCGGTTGTGATGGTTCTTTTGGACTTTCTATTTTTCAACTGTGCTTATCTGTGTATATCTGTGGCTCATTATGGTTTTTGAGTTTCATCGGCGCGTATCTGCGGCTATGTTCCGCTGTTGATTCCTGAGATGGATTCCAAGTACCAGGAAGTCCGGCAGTTGCTGCCGCAAAGCCCCCGTCGCTGGCTGATCACCGGTGTCGCCGGCTTCATAGGCTCCAATATTCTGGAGACGCTGTTGAAACTCGGCCAGGAGGTCGTGGGCCTCGATAACTTCGCGACCGGTTACGCCCGCAATCTGGAGCAGGTGAGAGCGGCGGTTGGCGCCAAGGCGTGGCGTAACTTCACACATATCGAGGGCGACATTCGGCAACTCGCTGACTGTCGGCGTGCCTGTGCCGGTGTGGCTTGTGTGCTGCATCACGCGGCCCTGGGTTCCGTTCCGCGCTCAATCGAAGACCCCTTGGCAATCCACGAGACCAATCTGACCGGCTTCGTCAACATGCTGGTAGCCGCCCGTGATGCGGGCGTGGAGCGCTTCATCTACGCTGCGTCAAGTTCGACCTACGGCGATCATCCGGGATTGCCCAAAGTGGAAGCGGTGATCGGCAGACCGCTGTCACCCTATGCCGTCACCAAGTATGGAAACGAGCTCTACGCCGACGTATTCGCCCGCTGCTACGGCCTCACTTCGATCGGCCTGCGGTACTTCAATGTCTTCGGACCGCGTCAGGACCCCGATGGCGCATATGCGGCGGTGATTCCGAAGTGGATCGCCCAGTTTGCCGCCCGCCAGCCGGTGTACATCAACGGCGATGGGGAAACCAGTCGGGATTTTTGCTATGTTGAAAATGCAATCCAGGCGAACCTGCTTGCCGCCACCACGCAAAACCCCGAGGCGTTAAATCAGATTTTTAACGTGGCGGTGGCCGAACGTACGACGTTGAACGAACTTTTCGAACTGGAGCGCAAGCTGCTGTTGGACCATTACCCATGGGTGAGCGACTGCCACCCGTGCTACCGCGATTTCAGGGATGGCGACGTGCACCATTCCCAGGCCGACATCTCGAAGGCCCGACGGCTCCTGGCCTACGTGCCGACTCATCGCATCCGCGAGGGGCTCGAGGAAGCCATGCGTTGGTATATCGAGAACCTGCCGCGGACAGCCTGATTTTCAAGGCGCAAACCGCAGTCCGGCACCCCGGCTTCACCGGTGTCAGCCCGAGTATCCCGCAGTTGCGGTCTCCGGAAAATCCGTCAAGCGACGGCCGGGAGATTTTCGTGGTTCGGTCTTACCAGGATATTTGTAGATCGAGGCCGCGAGGTTTCTGCGCTGAGTGCGCCTTCGTTCGAGAATCATCGGGACCGTGGGCCCGGTGCCGGCGACTGGCGAGCCGGTGAGCCGCTCCAGTTGTGCCAGTATCATCTCATTGCTGTGGTGCGCAATCTGGGTCGTATCGTGCAAATGGTTTGCGATCTGCTTCGAGAGCATATAGATGCCCGTGATGACTGCCGCTAATCCGAATGCGATGATCCACACGATGGACTCGGTCATTTGATTTTTCCTTGTTGGGGGAATTCAGCGCATTAGGGGTTAGACAGGTATCAAGCAGCGCCTTGAGCAAGTTTCAAGCCATATATCAGTTTCTGTTTGTGCTCAGGCAGTTAATGCGATGACACGGTACGGGCGTCCGCCGAAGTGTAAAAAAGTCAGACACACAGCGTCCCGCGATTTGCCGCTGGGCTCCAATCCTGCTTCATCAAGTGCCTTATTCAAATTCTCTAAAAGCGCGGAGCAGCGGTGCCTGAATTTGCGTGGCGCCGAGATGATTGCCAAGGTCATCACCGGCGTTCAGTTTAAAAATGGTGTCGAAGTGCGGACAGACATGCGTCAGGAAATCGCCGACTGATCACATTGCCATACTCGGCGTTTAATAAAAACTCGAATACCGTATGTCGGGTCCGTGACAAATTGCACACAAGAAGTGTGACAAATTGCACAAAAGCTGCATTGAACCTTGGGAATACCCAGAAACCGCCTCGCCTTCCAGCCTGGCCTGAAAATTGCGATAGATTCCAGAATTGGAACAAACGGTGAATGAATCATGAAATTCAGTTCCAAGGAAAAGTCCAAGGTAATAGCCAAACTAAACGGCTGGACGCAGGGCCGGGCGGAAGGCTACGTCGATGGCGAACGCTCGCGCAGACGCAACACGGCGCCCTCGAAGTTTGTCCTGATCGGAATCGATGATTATTGCCTGGGCTTCCGGGCTGGTTACTTCGCAAACGCTCGTAAGTTGCCGAGTGCCAAGAATGTTGCCGGATAGGCGGGTGCATTCCGGTACGAACAGGCAGCACGCTCAGCCGGTGATCCCCGGCTTGCTGCTCATGGCGCAACGAGTAGTAGGGGATCTGCTGCACGAGTTGATCGACGAAAAACGGCCGCAATTCTTGCATTACATGAAGTAGCCGGCGTTATCGATTGAGATGCAATAAAAAAATCTGCACTGTTACATTTGTGGTTATGCGCTGCCGTAGCTGTAGAACTGCTTTTGCGGCTGAAATAATAATTCCTTAGGTACGCTACCGTACATTGACGGATTATAATCTGACGTATGTTTCGCCTACACATGGTCTGCCTGTTCGGTCATTTCGTTTCCACGAGATTAGTGCTTCTGATTGTTGCGGAAGCGCTGTTATTGATGTTATCGGTCTTCGCCGGCTTTTCTTTCTATCATTGGGGCGCCGCGGTGCAGATGGTGGACGCGGCCGTGCCATCGCAAGCGACGGTCTTTGCGCTAGGCATGCTGGTTGTCATGAACAGCATGGGGCTATATCAGCACGACCGGTGGAAGGACGTGCACTCGGTTCTGGTGCGGCTGGTCGTTACCGTCATGCTGGGTCTGGGAATAATGGTCCTGACGACGCATCTGGGCTCCTCGGTTTATTTGGGGCGGGAGGGACTGGCGATCATGGTGATCGTCGCGTTGACCGGGATCGGCGT
>JANNPG010000005.1:0-3984 GCA_031399805.1 Betaproteobacteria bacterium
GCAAACCATACAGGCCTCATTTATTGATTGTCGGCCCCGATGAGGAAGCGATGCGTCCGGAAATAGAAAGGCTATGCGCCACATTCCTGAGCAAGGTGCACTTTTTCGGATTCACGGACGCGCCGCAGAGCTACATGGCGGCAGCTGATGTTCTGTGCCTCCCGAGTTACCGGGAAGCGTTCGGCGTGGTGATAATAGAAGCGGCGGGAACGGGAATTCCCGCGGTGGGCTCGAGAATAATCGGCATCAGCGACGCCATTGTCGACGGGGAGACCGGCTTGTTGCATGAACCCGGCAATGCCAACGATCTTGCAGCGAAGCTGGACCGGCTGGCGCTGGACCGGGGGTTCAGGGAACAATTGGGGAAACAAGCGCGATCGCGCGCACAACGCGATTTTTCCCGGGAAAAGGTGACCTCCGCGCTGCTTGCGTACTACCGGGCGGTCCTCGCCGATGCGACCCGTCAGTCGGCTTCGGTGCATTAGTGAAGCGCGCGGAAATGCCGGCAAACTGGTGTCAGAGGCCGAATGGAAAGTTTTAATGGAAAACAGGCTGAAACGTATAATTGATGCGGTCATTGCAGCGACAGCCCTGGCGGCGCTATTTCCATTGTTGGTGCTGATCGCCGCGGTTGTCTTCGTATCGCTGGGCAGGCCGGTCTTTTTTATACAACAACGCCCCGGACAGGACGGGAAACCGTTTTATCTGTATAAATTTCGCACCCTGTCTGACCAGCGCGGCGAAGACGGCCAACTACTGCGCGACGAATTACGGCTGACGGCGTTTGGTGGAATGTTGCGCCGCTTGAGCCTGGATGAATTGCCGCAACTGTTTAACGTGCTAAAGGGGGACATGAGCTTGGTGGGACCGCGGCCTTTGTTGATGGAATACCTGCCGCTTTATACGCCCGAGCAGGCGCGGCGCCACGCGGTGCGCCCCGGCATCACGGGCTGGGCACAGATCAACGGGCGTAATGCGGTCAATTGGGAAGAACGCTTTCGTCTCGACGTCTGGTACGTCGACCACCGCTCATTCCGGCTCGATCTCAGGATTCTGTGGCTGACACTACTGCGGGTGCTGCGCGCGTACGGCATCAGCGAACCCGGCGCGGCAACCATGAGCAAGTTCACCGGCACCCGGCATGGCAATTAGGAAGATATTCGTATTCGGCGCGAGCGGCCACGCCAAGGTCGTGATCGACATTCTTGAACGCCTGCCCGGCGTCAAAGTCGCGTTCGCCGTCGACGATGCCTCCGGCGCCAAAGGACGCTCCCTTTGCGGCTATGACATTATCGGCGGGCGCGATGCGCTGCTGGCGCAGCACAAGCAGGCGACTGCCGGTATCGTCACGATCGGCGAGAACGCCGCTCGCTGCGAGGTCGCGGCATGGCTCATTGCCCAGGGCATCAAACTGGCAAACGCCATTCATCCTGCCGCAATGCTGGCGCACCGCGTATCCATAGGGGAAGGGACCGTCATTATGGCCGGATGCGCGGTCAACAGCGACACCGCTATCGGCGCGAACGTCATCGTCAATACCGGCACGACCGTCGATCATGATTGCATCATCGGCGATGGCGTGCATATTGCGCCCGGGTGCCACCTGTGCGGCGGCGTCACAGTCGGCGCGGGCAGTTTCCTGGGTGCGGGGACAATTGTCATACCGGGCGTTCGAATCGGCGCCAATTCCCACATCGGAGCCGGCTCCACGGTAATCGCAGACGTTACCGACGGCGCGCGAATTGCCGGTTCCCCGGCGCGCCCGCTGGAGCGCGCGAAATGACCGTGGCCGTGCCACCACCGCAGATGCTCGCGCTGGATGGCGGCGCGCCGGTTCGCACTGCGGCGTTTGCGCCGTGGCCAGCGTACGCGCCCGATGAAATCGACGCGGTGCGGCAAGTGCTCGAATCGGGAAACGTCAATTACTGGACCGGCCGCGAATGCGCCGAATTCGAAAAGGAATACGCGGCTCAATGCGGACGCCGCCACGCGATCGCGCTCGCCAACGGCAGCGTCGCGCTCGAACTCGCCCTGCACGCGTTCGGCATAGGCGCGGGCGACGAGGTCATCACGACCAGCCGCACATTCATAGCATCGGCAAGTTGCGCGGTGCTGCGCGGCGCAACTCCGGTGCTCGCCGACGTAGACGCGGTCAGCCAGAACATTACGGCGGACGGCATTCGTGCGTTAATAACGCCGCGCACCAAGGCCATCATACTGGTGCATCTCGCGGGCTGGCCGTGCGACATGGATCCGATTCTGGCGCTTGCGCACGCGCGCGGTCTGGTCGTAATTGAAGACTGCGCGCAGGCGCACGGCGCCACTTACAAAGGCCGTCCGGTCGGCAGCTTCGGCGAGGCGGCGGTATTTTCGTTCTGCCAGGACAAGATCATCACCACCGGCGGCGAAGGCGGGCTGCTGCTGCTCGACGACACCGCGGCGTGGAAAAAAGCCTGGGCCTACAAGGATCACGGCAAGAGCTATGACGCGGTGTTCCGGCGCGAACATCCGCCCGGATTCCGCTGGGTGCACGAGTCGTTCGGCACCAACTGGCGCATGACAGAAATGCAGGCGGCCATCGGCCGCATTCAGCTGCGAAAACTCGCAGGCTGGTCGGCGCGACGCCGGCATCTGGCGCACCTGCTGACCACCGGCTTCGATTCGCTGCCTGGTCTGCGCGCTACTCCGCCAACCGCCGACATCGAACATGGCTATTACAAGTATTACGCCTTTCTCAAACCGGATGACCTGCAACCGGAATGGCACCAGCAGCGGATCATCGCCGCGATCAACGCCGAAGGCACCCCGTGCATGAGCGGCGGTTGCAGCGAAATCTATCTCGAACAAGCGTTCGTCGACGCCGGACTGGGCCCCGCTGCAGCGCTGCCGTCGGCACAACGCCTGGGTTCGACCAGTTTGAGTTTCCTCGTGCATCCCACGCTTGACGATGACGACATGCGTGACACCTGCGCGGCCGTTGCGAAAGTGCTGCGCGTTGCCCGCCGTTCCTGACCGGACGCGACACCTGATGCATTATCGAAATCTGCTCGCCTTTCTGCACGATATCACCGCGGCTATCGTGGTATGGATGGCGGCGTACTGGCTGCGCTTCAATATGGAAATACCGCCGCTTTACATTGACGGCATGCTGAAATCACTGTTCGTGGCCGTTCCCCTGCAAGCGGCGGCATTCTGGCACTTCGGGCTTTATCGCGGCATCTGGCGTTACGCCAGCGTTTCCGACCTGCAGCGCATCCTCCTCACGGTAGGGCTTGCAGGCCTGATCATCGCCGCGCTGGTTTTCATGACGAGCCTGCAGCACCTCGTCCCGCGCACCGTTCTCATCCTCGATCCATTGCTGCTGGTGCTTGCCATGGGCGGGAGCCGTTTTGCCTACCGCGCGTGGACGGAACATCAGCTTTACGGGGAAATGCGGTTGCGCGGCGAGCCGGTGCTGGTGCTGGGGGCGGGAGACGCCGCGGTCAGCCTCCTGAAGGAAGTCAGCCGCAGCGAGGAATGGCGCGTGGTGGGATTACTCGACGATGATCCGGCCAAGCTCGGCCGCGTGTTGAACGGCGTCCGCGTGCTCGGACCGCTGGCCGATATCGCTCACTGGTCCGGACAAATGCGCGTCAAACACGCGATCGTGGCTTTGCCGTCTGCTGCCGCGCGAATACGCCGCCGGGTGGTCGAAGCCGCAACGCACGCCGGCCTGAATGTGCTGACGGTCCCTTCGTTCGACGACCTCCTGAGCGGCAAGGTGACGGTTTCGCAGGTGCGCCGCGTCGAACTCGACGACTTGCTCGGACGCGACCCGGTGGAACTCGACAGCGCCGGGCTGCACAGGCTACTGGGCGGAAAAGTCGTGATGATAAGCGGCGCCGGTGGATCGATCGGTTCGGAGTTGTGCCGCCAGATATCGAGATTCGGCCCAAGTCGGCTGATATTCTTCGAACTCAATGAATTTTCGCTATATAGCCTCGA
>JANNPG010000062.1:0-4848 GCA_031399805.1 Betaproteobacteria bacterium
AAGACTTTGGCGTTCAGAATGTCGGTTGCGCTAATCATGCATCTATCGCGGAAAACACCTCGACAACGGCAACCGCGACCATGTACTCCGTGAGGGTGAAGCCTTGCTCGCCGCGCAGGACATTCCGTCTTGGAACCCGACGGCTGGGGGACTGTACGGGCGCTGCAAGTGCGCGCCATCGCGACCAACGATCGTGAGTCGCTGCAATCAATGTCTTTGCAAAAGCGCTGCGCGCGCCAATCGAACTTAGCAATTCCGCTGTCATAGAGCCCTCCGCTCCTTAGACCGGTAACTTTGCGCCCCCGCCTTTCGGTCGGGTTTGCCAAATGATGCGATTAAAGAATAATCCCGGGCTGTCGAGGTGTCAATGATATTCGACCAACGTTCGAAAACGGTGACAGACGGCGCCGAGAAATATGTCACAAACTTGTGGATTGCATGTCATGCTGCAGGTCTGAATTGAGACAGGAAACTCGCTTCCCTGCGCACACAACCGCGCGCAGATTAGCTTTGCGTTGAACGTCCGCTTTCCGCTAAGCTGATCGGCGGTTCACAGGGGGAATAGGTGCAGAGAATCTGGTGATTATGTGATTCGGTGATTTGGTGATTAAGTTGCTCAATCCCTCAATCACCTGGTTACTCAATCGCTCAATCACCAACCCAAGGGCTGCCCCCGGAAATCTAAATCAGAGCGGCGCGCCAAACTCCTGCGTCCAGTACAAGCCCATCTTGCTCCTGCGATTGACCGCTAAGGCGGCGCCCATGTCGATAAATTCCGGATTCATCAGGTTGGCGCAATGCCCCGGGCTTTTGATCCAACCCGCCACCGCCTCATCGGCATTCTTGTATCCGGCAGCGATGTTTTCGCCGGTCGTGCTGTATCGATAGCCCGCGCGCTCGACGCGGTCCCACGAATGGGAACCGTCGCGGCTTCTGTGGTCGAAGTAGTTGTTGCGCGCCATGTCCTCAGAGTGCCGCAGCGAAGATTCGGCAAGCGAGTCGTTCCAGCGTAGCGGCGGCGCGGCATTGAACGCCTGGCTGCCACAGTAGCGCGGCTTGGCGCGGGCCTGGTTGATGAGGTCGAGTATGCGATGCCCCACCGCTTGCTCGCTCGCGCCGACCCTCGGCGCAGGCGGTAAAAACGGCGTTGGCTGCCGAAGGGACGTATGCGACGCAAGCGGCGCCGCGATCACGATCCAGAACTGGCGCGCGTCTACATAAATGCCGACCTCTGTCATTGCGCCATCCCGCAACTGCCGGCAGGCGCTTTGTCCTGCCAGCAACGCTTCCGCCTGTGCGCCGACGCCCTCGCCCCTGATGCTGAGGGTACTGGAATGTGCCGCCCGGTAGCCGGCCGCCTGCAGGCTTTGCTGCAGATTGTCTCCCCGCGCAAGATCTCTGGCGACGCGCTCGAGCGCGGACTGCGGCTGCAGCGGAGGTAAATTTCTCGCGACGGCGCAATTGCCGTCGCCCGCGCGCAGCCGGTTGATCTCGGTGTACAGATTGCGCGCCGCCGCGTCGAATGAAACGACAAGCAAAAGCAGACACGAAAGAATTCCCAGGCGCATGGTTGCGGGCACAGTCCAGAACGCGTGATGTTCGAGACCGCATGTTGGGCTAAAGTTTGGCCCCGCTCTAGTGCATTTACAATGGGTTACAAACCGATGGCGATGCGTGTCAACGCTTTCGACGGGGTGCGGGTCGCCGCAAGAGACTATGCCAATTCCGGTATGTCGCTCGCCACTCCCGCACTCGGCCTCCGGCTACCGTGTCGCGGCGATCGCCACCGGGAAATTGCGATCACCGCGGTTTAACCCAAGTCTCCGACCATGCGAGGCACGCACTCGAGGACTGGCGATCTCCGCGCATCTCCAGCCATGGCGCGTGCGGTGCGAAGTGTCCATTGATCTCGATCTGCGCCGACCGCGCGGGGAAGAACGTGCTGAATACGCCGAGCGGGCGGTTGCCCATGCCTGGCGCCATGGTGAGCACGAACGGCTCGATGCAATCGTGCCACGTCAGCACGATGCGATCGGTTGCCGCAACGACTGTTTCCACGGTCGCCGAGTGCGGATCGCCGGCGCGGGCGAACTGCGCGGCGAACACCGGCAACGAAACGTCTGCGAAGGCCGGGTAGAGCAGCGTCTCAATTGTGCGTTGCAGCCAACGCGCCACCGCCATGTTGTCACTGTAGATCTGCACGCGGTTCTGGATGAGCGGCGTTTGCAGGAACATTGCGTGACCGGCACCCGCGGGACACCAGAGCACGCGCCAGTGGCTCACCCGCGACGTATGCGTCTTGCCGCCATCCGCGCTGAGCCGGATGAAGGAATTCTCGCCGGTCATGAGTACGGCGTTGGGATCAACGGGCTGGGTCATCATTTTGTCCTTGTTGTCGAAAACAATGAGCTCACGCCTGGCAACGTAGCATTAGTCATGAAACATAAATTGGGGAGCGAGCGAATTTCCGCGAAAGCTTCCGCCTTCCCCGCACCGTCGTCAAGCGCTGTATGATGCGCGAAGCGACCGTGAGAGCGCGAGGGCGCGAGTGCGAGATGAAATAATCCCCCAGAAAAGTCCACTTGTAAACTGTCTACCGAAAGGGGAAGCTTACGAGCGTCTCTATCGCATCAAGGGACGGGTTGGCGCCGCCTCGCTCGATCCTGCTCATGTAGCTATCGCTCCGAGGCTGGTCACACTGAGTTCCAGCCCGCCACCGGGGATCGACGATGAATTAGCGCAGCTTCGTCTTGAGCAGCGCGTCGTTCAGCGCCTTCTCGGATGCTTTCTCGCGCAAGGCTTTGTGCCAGGCGAAACGCCAGGGATAGTTGAGCCCGATGTAAAAGCGCCACGCGCGATAGAGTCTACGGAGCATCAGCGGTGTCTGTTTTTGGCGCCGGAATAGTGGATTGCAGTTCAGCGCAATAATAGTGTCGGGGCAATGTTCGCTCCAATTCAGTCAATGGTTAGCGTGCGCTTTAGTGGTGGTTCCAGCGGTCTCCCGGCGTGCAATCGGATCGGCCAGATTCCGGGTCCCGATCGCTAAAGCGGGGTTGGACATGGCTTGCTCAAGGTTAAGATACCGCGAGAGTTCCATCCGCTTGTATGCCGCGCGCAGGGCTGACTCACCCGTCGGATTCGCCGTCGGTTCGAGGGTGAGCGAAATCTGTTTCTCGGAGACGGGCTGAGCGTGGCGGTGCATATTAGTCTGCTATCCGATTATCACGCGTCACGCCGCACGCAATCCTTAATGATTCTGACGAGCTCGTCATCGAACTCAGTAAAGCCGTCGTCGACTGCATTCTGCGCAGTCCGCTCCCACGGCTGCTGCCGGTTGACCGCGTGCGCCGTGGCGCTCTCGGCTTGCAACAACTGACGAAATTGCGGGATGATTGCATCCGGGTGCGAAACCGTTTTTGACATGTTTTCCTCTGCTCCACGAAATAACTCGCTATGCGGACATGTCCCGCAAATTCCGTGCCAATGGACCCGATGCTTTCGCGCCGGTTCAACCAAACGACAGTGAACAAGAGGAAGGAATACGGGCCAGCTGGAAAAGAACGATGGAACCAGCGTGGAACGATTTAATGCAAACGATTCTGTGAACTAGTTCACGCCGAGACGGCAGATGATCGTAATGCGGCGATGAATGATGCAGCGCTCATCGGCGAGAGCAGGGAAGCGACCGTCGGGTGAAAGTAAGCAAGCGGCTGATGACAGATCGACGAAATTGTCGAGGCAGCGTCAGCCTATCCTGTGGATGGCGAAATGATAATTAACCGGCGACTGGAGTCTGGAACAAGCCGCGGCAATGCTGCTTCCAGGCATAACGAGCCAGCGCAGCAGCGGTCGGTGGTATTAGACCGGCACGGTGGGACGGCGTGGTGCCGTCGGGCGAGCAGTAGAATTGCCAAAGGAGTAAGGATGATTCCCATTAACGGGCAAACCCTGTTGGAAATTGCGCCGCGATTCAGCGGCAGGTTGGCGGCGGCGCAGGCGGCAATTGTGCAGGAGCTGGAACCAGTATTGTCGGAAACACTGGAAGCGTACGAGATCGGTTCCCGACTGCGGATCGCGCATTTCCTGGCGCAGATATGCCATGAGTCCGCGGGTTTCCGCACCACGGAGGAATTCGCCAATGGCAATGCCTATGAGGGTCGAAAAGATCTTGGTAACACCAAACGTGGCGACGGCCGGCGCTATAAAGGCCGTGGCCTGCTGCAACTCACCGGTCGCGCCAACTATCGCGCCTACGGCGCTGCGCTGGGTGTGGATCTAGAAGCGAACCCGGTATTGGCTGCGGAACCGCGTCTTTCCCTTCGTATCGCGTGCGAATATTGGAAAAAGCGCAGAATCAATCCCATGTGCGATCGCGACGATCTGATTGCGGTGACCAAGGCCGTGAATGGCGGCTTAAACGGACTGGATGACCGACGTCAACTGCTTGCGAAATCGAAAGCGGCAATAGCGCGCATCGAAGGCGTTCAACTATCTTCCGCTGCTGCCGGCCGCGAACCTCCAGTGTTGCATCGTGGCGCGCGCGGCCAAGCAATCGTCGAACTACAGACCATGCTTTCCAAGCTGGACTATCCATTGGCCATAGATGGGGACTTCGGTGCCGCGACGGAACTTGCCGTAATGCGGGTCCAGGCGTACCAACATCTCAAAGCTGATGGGATTGTAGGCGTTAAGACATGGAAAGCGCTGGCAGCGGCCGTGAAGAAAGCCCGGCCAAAGCGACGAAGACAGCGTTAATCATTACGGAGATCACGGATGGGATACAAACATATCGAGCATCTCGGCCGCCAATAATCGCTTGACCGACTAATGTGGACGCGTCAGTGCCAG
>JANNPG010000061.1:0-4493 GCA_031399805.1 Betaproteobacteria bacterium
CCCCGTTCCTCCGCCAGCAACCAGCACCCGGAAGTGGTCCTGGAAATTCTGCCGACCCGCGAAACAATAATGATTAATCATCGCCAGATCATCGAGCCACGTCTTGACGAGCCTCGTCTTCTCGTCGCGCGGGTCGCGCGGCGGGTATGGAAGTGCCTCGTATTGCCGTCGAACCTGCTGGACGAATTGGGACGTGCTCATGGGACCTGGGCCGGGAATAGCGGAGCTTTGACGAGATCTGGAGGAGAATAACCGAATGTGCGGTGCGTGATTACGCGTAGTTAACCGCAGCCAATAGAATATTACGCGATTGGGACACGATGCGCAGAACGAGTCCCCCATGCTTCGCTTGTTGCGATGCAGTAGAATCCACCGAATCGCTTAGCCCATTTCCGACATGACCGCCCGCCTGCGGGAAATCCCCTACAACTACACCTCGTTCTCCGACCGCGAGATCGTGATCAGGCTGCTCGGGCCGGCGATGTGGGAGGTGTTAAATGAGTTGCGCAGCCAGCGCCGCACCGGCCGTTCGGCGCGCATGTTGTATGAAGTGCTCGGCGACATCTGGGTCGTGTCGCGCAATCCGTATCTGCAGGACGATCTGCTCGGCAATCGCAAGCGCCGTGCGTTGCTGGTGGCGGCACTGCGCCACCGGCTGCACGAAATCGAAGTGCGCCGGCAGAGCCGGACCGATCAGGTCACGACACTGCTCACGGCCGCCCACGTGGCGGTCGATGCGTTCGAAAGCGAATTCGGTGCCACGCTCGCGCTGCGGCGCAAGACGATCAACCGGCTTGCGCGTATCACGCGGCGCGACAACATCCAGTTCGACGGGCTGGCGCGCGTGTCGCACGTGACCGATGCGACCGACTGGCGCGTCGAATATCCGTTCGTCGTCATCAATCCCGACACGCCGGAAGAAATCGCGGGCATCGTCGCCGCGTGCATCGAACTGAACCTCACCATCATTCCGCGCGGCGGCGGCACCGGCTACACCGGCGGTGCGATCCCGCTCACCAAGAATTCGGCGGTCATCAACACTGAAAAGCTCGACGCGCTGAACGTCGTTGCGGAAGCGCGGCTGCCGGGCGTGGACAAGCCCGTGACCGTCGTGCGCTGCGGCGCGGGGGTCGTCACGCGGCGCGCGATGGACGCCGCGGAAGCGCGGGGCCTGGTATTTGCATGCGACCCGACTTCGGCCGACGCGTCCTGCATCGGCGGCAACGTCGCGATGAACGCCGGCGGCAAAAAGGCGGTGCTGTGGGGAACCGCGCTCGACAATCTGGCGAGCTGGCGCATGGTGACGCCGGACGCCGAGTGGATGGACGTCGAACGCCTCGATCACAACCTGGGCAAGATCCACGACATCCCGCTCGCGCGCTTTCGCATCACGCGTTACGCACCCGACGGCAAAACCCGCTTGTCCGAAGAAATACTCGAAATACCGGGCGCAGGTTTTCGCAAGCACGGGCTGGGCAAGGACGTCACCGACAAGTTTCTGGCCGGGCTGCCGGGCATGCAGAAAGAGGGCTGCGACGGCATCATCACCGAAGCAACGTTCATCCTGCACAAAATGCCGCCGCACATTCGCACGGTGTGCCTCGAATTTTTCGGCCAGGTGCGCGAAGCGGTGCCGGCCATCGTCGAGATCGTCAACTATATTCGCCAGCATCCGCAGGCCACGCTGGCCGGCCTCGAGCATCTGGACGAGCGCTACCTCAAGGCGGTCGGCTACGCGACGAAGGCCAAGCGCGCCGGGCGGCCGAAAATGGTGCTCGTCGGCGACATCGTCGGCGACGACGAGAACGCGGTGGCCGCCGCCGCGTCGCAGGTCGTGCGCATCGCCAATGCGCGCTCGGGCGAAGGTTTTGTCGCGGTAAGCAATGAGGCGCGCAAAAAATTCTGGCTCGACCGCGCACGCACCGCCGCGATCGCCAGGCACACCAACGCATTCAAGATCAACGAGGACGTGGTCATTCCGCTCGACCGGCTTGGTGACTACTCGGACGGCATCGAGCGGTTCAACATCGAGCTGTCGATCAACAACAAGTTGAAATTGCTCGCCGCGCTCGACGAATTCCTGTGCGGCGATCTGCCTCTGCAACAATCCGAAATCACAGTGACGCCCGCTGAGCTGATCGGCGACCGCGTCGAGAGAGCGCGCGCGCTGATTGCGGAGACACGCGGACGCTGGCAATGGCTGGCGGACAATCTGGACGCGCCGCTTGAAGAACTCAAGGCGGAAGGCGGAAGGATGAAGGATGAATTAAATCTTCCGCCTTCATCCTTCATCCTTCATCCTTCGGGGCGCCTATGGCATCTGCTCCAGGACCACACAATACGGGTCTCGTGGAAGCAGGAAGTGCGCGCCCCGCTCGCCGATATTTTCAGCGGACTGCATTTTCACAAGGTGCGCGAGCAGTGCGCCGCGATCCACCAGACCGTGCTGCGCGGCCGCGTGTTCGTGGCACTCCACATGCACGCCGGTGACGGCAACGTGCACACCAACATCCCGGTCAATTCCGATAATTACGAAATGCTGCAGGAAGCGAGCCACACGGTTGCGCGCATCATGCGCCTGGCACTTTCGCTCGATGGCGTGATCTCGGGCGAGCACGGCATCGGCATCACCAAGATGGATTTTCTGGATCCCCGGAAAATCCATGAGTTCAGAATCTATAAGGAGAAGGTCGATCCTGAAGGACGTTTTAACAAAGGGAAGCTGCTCGCCGGGTCCACCCTGGAGAACGCCTACACTCCCAGCTTCAGTCTGCTGGGGACGGAAAGCCTGATTTTGGAACAATCGGAAATCGGCACGATTTCCGATTCGATCAAGGACTGCCTGCGCTGCGGCAAATGCAAACCCGTGTGCGCCACCCATGTGCCGCGCGCCAACCTGCTCTACAGCCCGCGCAACAAGATTCTCGCCGCCTCGCTGTTGATCGAAGCATTTCTGTACGAGGAGCAAACGCGCCGCGGCATTTCGCTCGATCATTTCGACGAGTTCAGCGACGTCGCCGACCATTGCACCGTATGCCACAAGTGCCTTAATCCGTGCCCGGTCGACATCGATTTCGGCGACGTGTCGATCGCGATGCGCAACTTCCTGCGCCGCCACGGCAAGCACAAGTTCAATCCCGGCACCGCGGCGTCCATGCTGTTCCTTAATGCCACCGATCCCAACACGATCAAGCTCGCGCGCAAACTCATGATCGATTGGGGCTACAAGGCGCAGCGCCTCGCGCATCGCGCGGTGAAGGCGCTGGGCTTGGCCCAGGCGCAAACACGCCAGCCGCCCGCGACCGTGGGCAAACCCGCATTGAAGGCGCAGGTCATCCATTTCATCAACAAGCCGATGCCGGGCGGTCTGCCGAAGCAGGCGTCGCGCGCGCTGCTCGATATCGAAGATGCGCGCATCGTGCCCATCATCCGCGACCCGCAGAAAGTCAACGAGGATTCTGACGCCGTGTTCTATTTCCCGGGCTGCGGTTCGGAGCGGCTCTTCAGCCAGGTCGGCCTCGCCACGCAGGCGATGTTGTTCGACCTCGGCGTACAAACCGTGCTGCCGCCCGGTTACCTGTGCTGCGGTTACCCGCAGACCGCTGCCGGCGAAGAAGCCAAAGGCCAGGCCATCACCACCGCCAATCGCGTGCTGTTCCACCGCGTCGCACACACACTGAATTACCTCGACATCAAAACTGTGATCGTGTCCTGCGGCACCTGCATGGACCAGTTGCTGAAATACCAATTCGACAAGATTTTCCCCGGCTGCCGGCTGCTCGACATCCATGAATATTTGATGGAAAAAGGCATGAAACTGGAAGGCGTGACCGGTACTCAGTATCTATATCACGACCCCTGCCACACGCCGATGAAAACCCACGCGCCGATGAAAGTAGCGAATGCTTTGCTGGGCGGCGGCGTGCAATTATCCGACCGCTGTTGCGGCGAATCCGGCACACTGGCCGTCACTCGCCCGGATATTTCCACGCAGATTCGCTTTCGTAAAGAAGAAGAAATCCGTCAAGGCGCGGCGGCGCTGCGAGGCGGTAACGAGGCGATTCCTGTCAAAATCCTCACTAGCTGTCCTTCATGCGTGCAAGGTCTCGCGCGTTATAGTAACGATGCCGGTACTGAGACCGATTACATCGTAGTCGAATTAGCCAAGCACTTGCTGGGCGACGACTGGATGAAGAATTACATCGCGGCTGTTAGTAATGGCGGGATCGAGCGGGTGTTGCTGTAGATGTCAAATGGTGGCGGGTATTGCGGAACAATTAGGGGGGCAATGAATTGAACCGATGTGTATTCTGCAGTACGGATGGTGGCGAGGTGGTATGGCGCAGCGAGTTATGTCGCGTGGTATTTGCCGTCGAGCCGGACTACCCCGAATTTTTGCGGGTAGTCCTGAATGCCCACGTTAAGGAAATGACCGATCTTGCAACGTCGGATCGCGCTGAAATAATGCGCGTGGTATTTGCGGCGGAAGCGGC
>JANNPG010000113.1:0-3016 GCA_031399805.1 Betaproteobacteria bacterium
TTGCATGGTAATCAATGCGCACCGGCAGCGCAAATTCACGGCGCGCCGCGCAAAATCCCATATAATCCTGACACCATGATTCCGTCGCAACGCCTGCCGTATTCCGCCATCGTCGATCGCGCCCCGCTTAAATTGCCGCGCGGCGTGCGTCTGGTTGTGTGGCCCATCGTCAACGTCGAGGTGTGGGATATCGGCCGCCCGATGCCGCGCCAGGCTTTGCCGCCGCCGACCGGCGTCACGCGGTTGCCCGACGTGCCGCACTGGGCATGGCACGAGTACGGCAACCGCGTCGGTTTCTGGCGGCTCAAGGCCGCGCTCGACCGCCTGAAAATAACGCCGTCGCTGTCGGTCAATGCGCGCGTGTGCGAAGACTATCCGCGCATCGCGAAAGCGGCGCTCGACGCCGGCTGGGAGTTCATGGGGCATTCTTACGATCAGCGTCCGATTCATCTCGAACCCAACCCGCGCGCGATGATCCGCAAGGCGGTAAAAATTATCAGGCAATTCACCGGCAAGCCGCCGGTCGGCTGGCTCGGGCCCGGATTCACGCAGACGCTGGACACGCCGGAGCATCTCGCCGAAGCCGGGATCCAGTACATTTGCGACTGGCCGCTCGACGACGAGCCGGTCGAAATCATGACCAAAAAAGGGCCGCTGCTCGCGCTGCCCTACTCGATCGAGCTGAACGACATTGCGATGATGGTCGTGCAGCACCATCCGGCGCAGGAGTTCGTCACGCGCTGCATGGATTACTTCGAGCGGCTTTACGCCGAGTCGGCGTCGCGCGCGAAAATCATGTCGATTGCGGTGCACCCGTATATCTGCGGCACGCCCTACCGCATCAAGTACTTCGAGCAGGTGCTCGCCGCGCTCAAGAAGAAGCGCGGTGTCGTGTTCTGGACGGGCGAAGAAATCATGCACTGGTATCAGTCGGCGCGCGGCAAGCGCGGGCGCTAGAGAGGCAAGGGAAGGAACATGCAAACGGCAGGTGCAAGTGCGGCAGCAACCCGGCCATTCGCGGTCGAAGCGATTCAAACCGCCGCGTCACTCGGCGCGGAGGTACGTTGCGGCGACATTCGTGCGCTCGACGATGCCGGCATCGCGGCGGTGCGCAAGGCGTGGCTCGACAACCTGGTGATCGTGATACGCGGCCAGACGTTGAGCGATCCCGAGTTGATGGCGTTCGGCCGGCGTCTGGGCGAACTCGACAGCGCGCCGCTGGCGAAGACCGGCAAGGAAAAAGCGCGCGCCCATCCCGAGGTCATTGTCGTGTCCAACGTGATGGAAGACGGCAAGCCGATCGGCGTGTTAAGGGACGCTGAAGTCGTGTGGCACTCCGACAACTCGTATCGCGACGTGCCGCTTTCGTTCAGCGCGCTTTATGCGCTGGAAATTCCGCCCAGCGGCGGCGATACCGGCTTCGCGAACATGTACCGCGCGTTGGTGACCCTGCCCGCCGATTTGCGCGAGCGCATTGCGACGCTCAAGCTCAAGCACGATATGACCTACAACAGCGCGGGCGATTTGCGCGAGGGCTTCAATCACGTGACGGACGTACGCGACGCGCCCGGTCCGCTGCATCCGATTGTCCGCACTCACGCGGAAACCGGCTACAACGCGCTATACCTCGGCCGCCGGCCCAATGCCTATATCGACGGCCTGCCTGTGACGGAATCCGAAAAGCTGCTCGATGCGTTGTGGGCGCATGCGACCCAGCCGCAACTCACGTGGCACCATCAATGGCGCGTGGGAGACCTTCTTGTTTGGGATAATCGCTGCGTGATGCACTACAGAGCGCCGTTTGATGGAGGCGCAAGGCGCGTGATGCATCGGATCCAAGGCAAGGGCGACAAGCCCGACCGGCGTGCGGATGCGAAGTCGACGCCGCATCCGCGCAGCGCTGCGCGCGGATAATCGTGCGATAGATTCCGGGATGACCCTATTTATTACTTTGTTTATTGCAAGGAGGTTCATATGAAACGTCTCATGGTCGCGTTACTCGTGCTGGCATGGAGCGGATTGGCCCAGGCCTACGGGCTGACTTATGCCGTGGATTCGTTCAAGAAGGCCCAGGCGCTGAGCCAGCAGAATGCATCAATGCATGTGCTGGTGTTCTACACCAGTCCTGACTGAAGCCAGTGCCGGTACATCACCGGCGTGCTCTCCGGCGGAGAGCTGAAGAACCTGTATTCGAAGGACTTCGTCGTGTTCGAGGCGGAAGGGCCCTCGAACTATCTTCCGGATGACGAGCTGCGGAAGCTTGCGTCGGCCCACTACACGCCGGTCTTTGTCTTTCTCGATTCCGGAGGCAGGAAGGTGCTCGAGACGCGTGGATTCCGTACCCCGCGCGAGGCGAAAGCGCTGCACGAATTCATAACCAAGCGGTTATACCTCAAGACCCAGTGGCAGGCGTTCCTCGCGGCTTATCCGAAGAGCTGAATCCACTCCCCAATGGGAACCGGCGCGCGATGGTGATGCACCGCATCCAGGGCAAGGGCGACAAGCCCGCGTAGCGCGGCGCGCGGATAGTCACGAGACAGGTTCTAGCGTTCCTTCACATCCTTGAACTTGACGGTGTGGCGCCTGCCGTCGAATTTGTAAGCGCGTTTGCGGCTGCGCGGATATTCCGAGATGTCGATCGCCTTGCGCGTGCCGCCCATCAGGTAGACGAGATCTTCCTTGTAGGGATTCGACATCCCGTGCGGCAGCGCTTTGGCGGTGAAACCCATAAAATCGCCGGCGCCGACTTTCACTTTGCGCGCGCCGATTTCCGCGACGCCGCGGCCGGACAGGATGTAGAGGAATTCTTCGTCGCAATAATGGGTGTGATATTCGGTGGATTCGTCGCCGGGCGCTATGCGCACGAGGTGAATTCCCATATCGCGCATGCCGACAGCGTCGCCAAGTGACTTGCCGTAGCGAATTGCGCGCTTGTTGAGAACGTGCACGCGGCGGATTTCGACCATTTTCCTGATCGTTGCGGCGGTCAGCAGCGGGAAGCGGTTGGGCTTGGTGG
>JANNPG010000158.1:0-6990 GCA_031399805.1 Betaproteobacteria bacterium
CGCGTGCTGGTGCACTCTTCCGGTCTGCATGGAGTTGAGCGATATGCCGGCACAGCGTTTCAGCTTCAGTGGTTGATTGTTGGGATGCCGGCATTGCCGGACAATGCGGCCATCGCGATCGTGCATGTGCTGAACCCTTACGGCAGCGCGTGGCGGCGCAGAGTCAACGAGAACAATGTCGATCTGAACCGCAATTTCCGCGCGCCGCACGACGATGGCGCTGACCTCGGCCGCGACTATCTGACGGTGGACGCGCTTTTGAATCCGCAGTCCGTTCCCCGCCGCGATCTCTTCTATGCACGTGCGGCATGCATGGTGCTCCGCCACGGCATGGTCAATTTGCGGCGGGCGGTGGTCGCCGGCCAGTGCCTCAACCCGCAGGGTCTTTTCTACGCGGGCTCAAAGCTGGAGCCCGGCCCGCAGTTGTATCAAGGCTATCTCGAGAAGACGTTGGCGCGGGCGCAGCGGATAGTGGCAATCGACGTGCACACCGGGTTGGGACGCTATGGCGAAGACACGCTCATCGTCGATGCGGCGCAGCACAGAGGGGGCGTGAATCACGCCATGCGCAAGGCGTTCGGGGAACGAATGCGACTTGCGGATAACGAAGGTCTCGCCTATCGCGTTCGCGGCGCTCAACACGATATGTATTACCGGTTATTTCCTGACGCCGACGTGCATTTTGCGACTCACGAGTTCGGCACGCTACATGAGCTGCGCGTGCTGGCGGCTCTGCGCGCGGAGAACCGCTGGCACCTCTACGGATCCGGGGCCGCGGATCACCCGTCCAAAAAACAATTGGTGGAGGTGTTTTGCCCCCGTGACGAAGCCTGGCGCGCGCAAGTACTGCGTCGCGGGCGCGCGGTCGCGAGCCAGGCGTGCGTACTCGCCTTCGGCAGGGACGATCGGACTGCGGTCACTTCTTTGCGGCATCGGTGCTTTCCTTCGGGCGTCTGAGCAGCAGCGAAGGGTTGTCCTTGACCTTTTCCGTCACCGCACCAATGCCCGTTAACACTTTCTTGACCTGGTCCTCGATCGCTGAGAATTTTCCGACCAGCTTCGGCAGCTCGTCGAGCATGGCCTTGAGGCCGGTTTTTTCCGAGGGAATCTCGGGAATCTTGTCCGGGGGCGTGACCGCCAGCAACGTCTTGGCCGCCGGATCTCCGCCGTTCAGCTCGATAAAGACGACACCGGTGATGCCTTTCAGCGCGAGGCTGGCGCGCGTGTCCGTCTTGACCGGCGTTTCCTTGCGCAACCTCACATCCACCAGCACCAGACGCGAATTGTCAGGATCGATGATCATCGTCTTGACCGTGCCGACATCGACGCCACGGAATTTCACCGGATCGCCGACCGTGAGCCCGCTTACGGAGTCGGGGAAATGGATGCGGTAGACCACATCGTCATGGCGGCCCGCGCTTCCCAGCCACACCGCAAAAATTGCCGCGGCAATGGAAAACCCGATGATGAACAGACCCTCGAAGAAATAGTGCTTGTCAGTTTCCATGGCTTGTTTTCCTTGCGTTCATTGCGCCTTCCGCGCGCGGCCCGTGAAAAAATTCGTGTATCCACGGATGGTCGGACTTCATCAGCTTGTCCGCCGTGTCAACTGTTACTTTCCGGTCGACCAGCACGGCAATACGGCCGCAGATGGTAAACAGTGTCGTCAGATCGTGCGTGACGATGACGACGGTAATGCCGAGGCTGTCGTTCAACTGCCGGATCAGCGTGTCGATGCCACTGGCGGCGATCGGATCGAGATTGGAGGTCGGTTCGTCGAGAAAAAGAATCTTCGGGTCGAGCGCGAGCGCCCGCGCGAACGCGGCGCGTTTCACCATACCGCCGGAAAGCGCGGAGGGAAACTTGATGCCGCTCTCTGCCGGCAAACCGGTAAGCGCGAGTTTCATCGCCGCGATCTGTTCCTGCTCCGCGGCCGGCAGTGCCGTATGTTCGCGCATCGGCAGCATGATGTTCTGCGCCACCGACAGCGAGGAAAACAATGCGCCCTGCTGAAACAGCACGCCGAAGAGAGCGGCCTTTTCCGCAGCACCAATGGATTGAACCGCCTTGCCGTTGAGGAGAACTTCCCCGGCATTTGGCTCGTGCAGGCCGGTGAGCGTTTTGAGCAGCACCGACTTGCCTGAACCCGATCCGCCGGCGATGCCGATGATTTCGCCGGGCACGATATCGAGGCTCAACTTGTCGTGTACCACCTGCTTGCCGAACCGGTTGACGATACCCCGCGCGGACAGGATCGGCTTGGCATGCGTCGTGGCCCGTGTGGTCATATGCCAATCTTTTCAAACAGGATGGAGAAAAATGCATCGAGCACGAGGACCAGGAAAATCGATTTCACCACGGCGCGGGTGGTCTCCCGGCCGACACTCTCCGCCGAGCCGCTCACCTTCAGCCCGTGCATGCAGCCGATGATGGCAATGAAGAAAGCAAAGACCGGCGCCTTAAAGAGGCCGACGAAGAGATCGCTGCCGTCGATGACTTGCGGCAAGCGCGTCAGGTATTGCACCGGCGATACATCGAGCAGGAACTGGGCAATCGCGGCGCCGCCGATCAGGCCCATGATGTCGGCGAAGAACGTGAGCAGCGGCAGGGTGATGACCAGAGCGATCACCCGCGGCACCACCAGCACCTGCATGGGCTCGATGCCCATCACTTTGAGCGCGTCGACTTCCTCCCGCGTCTGCATGACGCCGATTTCGGCGGTGAAGGCGGACCCCGAGCGGCCGGCTACCATGATGGCCGTGATCAGCACGCCCATTTCGCGCAATACCGACACCGCCACCAGGTTGATGGTGAAGTCCTCCCCGCCAAAAGGGCGCAACTGGGCGACACCCTGGTAGCCGATGACGATCGCGATCATGACGGCCATCAGGCCGATGATGGGCAGCGCATTAATGCCGGTTTCAGTTACATGCCGCGATATCGAAGCCGGGCGCAGGCTGGCCGGGTGAATCAGGGCGTTCACGGTCCAGCTCGCCGCGCGGCCGACAAAGGTGATGATGTCGAGCACCTCGTGCCGGGCATCGTGCGCGCCTTTGCCGAGCTGGATGATGATCTGGCGCCAGTGGGGGACGGATTCGACTTTCGGCAACGGCTTGAGATCAAGCCCGCAGATGAGATCGAGCAACGCCCGGTGTTCGGCGCGGATGCCGGTGAGTTCCACACCCTTGTCTTTGAGACCGCACAGAAACAACGCACCCGGCGTGTCGAGGCTGTCGAGCTTTGCGACATTAAGCGAGCGCGATGGTCCCGGCTTTGACCATTTCTTCAGGGAATTTCTTGCTTCGGCAAGCGTGACAATTTCAAGAGCACCCGCCAGCACGAGGCGATCGCCATCGCCGCTGACGACAACCGTTGGCCGGAACGGGTCCGCGGAAGCTTGCTGCTTGTTTGCAGGCGCACTGGTCACGGTCCGTTCAAGGCTCCACGAAATCAAGAATGAATTGAATGAATCAGGGTCGATATTGGCCCGCGTCGGCACGGGCACATCGTGTTGTTCTGCAGGGTATTCGCTATGCCAGGCGACCTCTGTACGCTATCGCACATACCCTGTCGCTAATCCACGATATCAGTAATTTGGGTAGCGTCTCGGTTTGAATTCAAGCGGAAAGCCAGCGCGGGAATCTTTTGTCATATGTACGTCAGCACACAGAACGCCCGGGTTACGGGGTAGAAAATGGCCACAATGTTACTGGTCGAAGTTGATGCGCAGCGTGCGCGTGGCGCGCATCCTGAAAACAGCCGGTTACGCCTGTGCGAGGTGCGGTATGAACAGTGCGAGGTGCGATATGACAAATTTGGCGAGCACTACCGAGGAATCCGGCGATTTATTTGGAAAGACGCCGATGCCGCAGCGCTTCCCGGTGGTCAAGCGCAGCCTCCCGGCCGAACTGACAGCGGCGCGCGCGCTCTGCCGCCAACTCCAGCGCAAGCAGGCGCCCCGGGACAAGCAGCGGATCGCACATATCATCTGCCTGAATCTCTTGTCGATGCTGAAAGTGACTCATGCGCCCCACGCGCCGCCGAATGCCCGTTACACCGAAAGCGGCGAATTATCGAACCATCGTTAACTCTTCAATCACCGGAGCCGAAAATGAATCGCGCAGCGTCAGCCATGCTTATGGCGGTAGTCGTCGCAACCGTGGCCGGTTGTGCCAGTGCCAGCAAACAGTACATCATTTCAACCAAGAATGGCCGCATGGAGGTCGCAACGACCAAGCCGCAGTCCGTTCCGGGCACTGATCTGTATGTTTACTGGGATCAGGTCGGCAATCTTCAAACCATGCGGCAGTCGGACTTTGCGATGGTCATAGAGCGCTGAGTCCATCGGCCAAGCGGAAAATCGGAGCCCGCGAACTTCGCGTGGGGCGGAACCGCAGAATCTTATGCGCAGTCGCTCGCGCTCGGTCGCGCGCGCCATTGCTATAATGGATGCAATCCATCCCGGGAGGCCCACGATGTCCGTTCATCCGCTGTCATCCATGCGCGAAGCCGATCCGCTCATGCAGGCGAAGATTCATCTCGCCGCCGCCCACCGCCTCGCGGTGCTGCACGAACTTGAGCAAGGCATCGACAATCATTTCACGGTGACCGTGCCGGGCCGCGACGACCAGTACCTGATACTGCCGTTCGGACTGCATTGGTCGGAAGCGCGCGCCAGCGACATGATCGTGTGGGACGAGACGGGCAAGACGCTCGAAGGCGTCGGCGATGTCGAACGGTCCGCGCAGTGCATACACGCGCCCATCCACCGCATCAGCGGCGCGCGCGTGGTGCTGCACACCCACCAGACGTGGGCGGTCGCGCTCAACATGCTGAAGGACAACCGGCTCGTGTCCGCGAACCAGACCGCGGCGTATTTTCACGGCCACATCTGCTACGACGACAACTATGCCGGCAACGCGGATACGCTCGACGAGGGCGAGCGCCTCGCGCACCTGATCGGCGACAAGCAGGTCATGTTCATGCAGAACCATGGCGTGCTGGTGGTCGGCGCGACGGTGGCCCAGGCCTACCGGCGGCTCTACATGCTGGAGCGCGTGTGCCGCGCGCAGGTGCTGGCGCTGAGCACCGGGCGGGCGCTCGAAATCATCCCGGACGATATCGTCGCGAAAATACAGGCGCCCATGCGGGACGACCGTCACTCGCGCGCAGAGCGCGAGCGCATGTACTTCGAGGCGATGATGCGGGTGCTCGATCGCGATCTGCCGGGTTACGCCGACTGAGCGCGATCAGGAATAGTTGCCGGCAATATTTCCGCCCGGGGGTCGCGGCCGCGACCGTGACACTAATATTTATTCATTTATTCTGAGCGGCCACAAGGAGGAAGCGCAATGTCATTCCACTCGAAGTTTGCGGCGTTCGGCGTCGCAGCGTCTCTTGCCGCCGCGAGCGCCGCCTGCCATGCGCAATCCTGGCCGGCCAAGCCGATCCGCATGCTGGTCGGATTTCCGCCGGGCGGCCCCACCGACGTGGTCGCCCGTCTGGTGAGTGAGAAAGTCGCGGGACAGGTCGGCGAACGCTTCGTGATCGACAACCGCCCGGGCGCCGCGGGCAATATCGCCGTCGAGATTCTGGCGAAGGCCAACCCCGACGGCCACACGCTCCTTTATTCGTCGAATGCGATCGCGCTGTCGCCGGGCCTCTACTCGAAGCTCGGTTACGATCCGTTGAAGGACATCGCGCCGGTCACCGAAATCGGCAGCGGCTGCCTGATTTTCGTGGTCCACCCTTCCGTGCCCGTGACGAGCGTGAAGGAGTTCATCGACTACGCGAAAGCGCGGCCGGGCCAGTTGAATTACGCGTCCTCCGGCGCCGGCACGAGCACCCACCTCGCGGCCGTGCTGTTCTCGCAACGCACCGGCATCCAGACCCAGCACATTCCCTACAAGGGGACAGCGCCATCGCTGGTGGATATGATCGCGGGGCGGACCCAGTTCCTGATGGGCGCGGTGTTGACCGCGGTGCCGCACGTGCGGGATGGCAGGCTGCGCGCGCTGGCCGTCACCGGCGCCAAGCGCATCCAGTCGCTGCCGGAGTTGCGCACGCTCGAGGAATCGGGACTGCCCGGACTTGTGGTGACGACGTGGCAGGGACTTTTTGCGCCCGCGGGCACGCCCGCGGCGTTGCTCGCGCGGGTGAACGCTCAGTTCGCCAAGGCGGTGCACAGCCCCGAATTGAAACCCCGGCTCGAGCAGCAGGACATGGAGCCAACCGGGCCCGGGGTCGCCGCGTTCACCGCCATGTATTACGCCGAGCTGAAGAAGTGGACCAAAGTGGCGCAGGACGCGGGGCTAAAGGCAGAATGATGGCAATCGGAAATAGATCGTACCGGCAGGGCGGGAGATCGGGAGGCGGATAAAGCAGGACCCGGGTTTCAGGCGTCGTTTTAAATTTTCACGCTTTCAGCGGCGGTTATTTGCCGGTGCCGGTCACCGCGAAAAGCGCGTAGCCAGCGACGTGCGGGCCGGTTATGCTACGCGGCCGGGCGGCCCTCCTACGCGGCCGGGCTGCCCTCATATGGCCCGACAGGAGGAACCATGAAAACCTTGGCGCTTGCAATGGCTGCCGCGTTCGCACTGGCCGCGACCGGCGAAACGCTTTCGCAAACGTATCCGGACAAGCCGGTGCGCATCCTCGTGCCGTTCTCGGCCGGCAGCCAGACCGACGTGCTGGCGCGCTTGTTAGGCGGCAAGCTGTCCGAGGCCTCGGGCCAGCAGGCCGTGATCGACAACCGCTCGAGCGCCGGCGGGATCGTGGCCGGCAACATCCTGATGAACGCAACACCCGACGGCCACACGCTGATACTGCATTCGAATGCGTTTGCGGTCAGCGCGCAGTAAAACGACCCTTTAAATCTTCTGCGCTTTTGATTTCCTGCCGGGGCTGGCCGGCGGAATATATCCCGACACCCGGCAGAGCACCCCTTCGATCTGCTTGCCATCCTTGAATCGAATCGAGCGGCACATCATG
>JANNPG010000179.1:0-10701 GCA_031399805.1 Betaproteobacteria bacterium
TTGCCGCTGCGCCGCAGCCGCAACGTCACGCCCGCGTGCCACAGCGCGAGTTCAGGGGTATCGTAATAAACGCTGTACAACTTGCGCGTGACGCGCCGTGTCGCGTGTCTGAGAAGCGGATGATCGACTAATCGCGCAATATGCCGCGGGTCGATCTGCAGCTTGAGTTCGGTTTTAAGGGGCATAAAGCCTGGAATTTCTGCGCGCACCAACACGCGGAGCGGGCGCGTGCTACGCCGGCGATTTTCCAGTGAGTGTCTCCAGCAACCGGATCTGCATGTGCGGAGTCCTGCCGCGGGCGTTCTTGCGATGTTTGTACTGGCCGTCCGCGCCCATTTCCCATGCGTCGATATTGCGTTCGAGGCACGCCTTGAGACCTTCGCGGATTACGCGTTTCTTGAGCCGCGCATCGAGCACCGGGAAGCACACTTCGATGCGGCGAAAAAAGTTGCGGTCCATCCAGTCCGCGCTCGACAGGTAGACGTCCTCCGCGCCGGCGTTGTGGAAATAAAAGATGCGCGAGTGTTCGAGGAAGCGTCCGAGCACCGAACGCACGCGGATGTTGTCCGACACGCCTGCGACCCCCGGGCGCAACGCGCACACGCCGCGCACAATCAAATCGATCTTGACGCCGGCTTGCGACGCATCGTAGAGCGCCGCGATGATCTCGGGTTCGAGCAGCGCATTCATCTTGGCGATGATGCGGGCTTTTTTGCCCTCGCGCGCATTCTTCGCTTCCGTCTGAATGGCCTTCATCGTGCGCTGGTGCAGCGTGAACGGCGATTGCAGCAGGTGCTTCAACTTGAGCGCCTTGCCAAGTCCGGTGAGTTGCATGAACACTTCGCTCACGTCGGAGCCGATCTCCTCGTTGCAGGTAAACAACCCGAAGTCGGTGTAGAGCCGCGCCGTGCTCGAATGGTAGTTGCCGGTCGCCAGATGCACGTAGCGCCGCAGGCGGTTGCCCTCGCGCCGCACCACCAGCGCCATTTTGGCGTGCGTCTTGTGCCCGACGACGCCATACACGACGTGCGCGCCGACTTCCTCGAGGCGCTGCGCCCAATTGATATTGGCTTCTTCATCGAAGCGCGCCATCAGCTCGACCACGACCGTCACCGCCTTGCCGTTGCGCGCGGCCTGAATCAGCAGTTCCATCATCTCCGACTGTGCGCCGGTGCGGTATACCGTCTGCTTGATGGCGACGACCTGCGGATCGCTGGCGGCCTCCTTGAGGAAGTTGACGACCGGCATGAATGACTGGTACGGCTGGTGCAACAGAATGTCGCCCTTGCGGATCGCGTCGAAAATATTCCGCTGCTTCGCGAGTTCGCGCGGCATGCCGGGTTCGAACAGCGCAAACTTGAGGTCCGGCCGGTCGACCTGCTCCGGAATCTGCATCAAGCGCACCATGTTGACCGGCCCGTTGACCTGGTAGAGGTCGTCACGCGTCAGGCCGAACTGCTGCAGCAGCGCATCGGCCATGCGCGGCGGGCACAAATCGGTGACTTCCAGGCGCACGCTGTCGCCGAAATGGCGCTGCGTCAACTCGCCCTGCAGCGCCTTCCGCAGGCTTTTCAGTTCGCGCAACTCTTCCTCGTCGATATACAGATCGCTGTTGCGCGTGAGCTGGAACTGATAGCAACCGAGCACCGCCATGCCGGGAAACAGCTCGGCCACGTGCGCGTGCAGGATCGACGAGAGAAAGACGAAACCGTGCTCGCAACCGGCAATCGAACGCGGCATCGGGATGACGCGCGGCAGCACGCGCGGCGCCTGCACGATGGCCATGCTCGACTTGCGGCCGAACGCGTCCTTGCCCTCGAGTTCGATCACGAAATTGAGGCTTTTGTTAAGCAGCTTCGGGAACGGATGCGCGGGATCGAGCCCGAGCGGCGTTAGCACCGGCATGAGTTCGCGGAAAAAATATTCCTTGACCCACAATTTCTGCGCCGCGTTCCATTTGCTGCGGCGCAGGAAGCGTATGCCTTCGGCCGCGAGCTGGGGAAACACTTCTTCGTTGAGCACCTGGTATTGCCGCGCCACGAGTTCCTGTGCCTTGGCCGTGACCTGGCTGAATATTTCGCGCAGCGGAATGCCGTCGGGACCGGCCGGCGCGTCGGCGGCGATTTCCTCCTTGAGGCCCGCCACCCGGATCTCGAAGAATTCGTCGAGGTTGCTGTCGACGATACACAGGAAGCGCAGCCGTTCGAGGGCCGGCACGCCACGGTCCTCGGCAAGTGCCAGCACGCGGCGGTTGAATTCAAGTTGTCCGAGCTCGCGATTCAGATAGAGCTCGCGTGCGACGTGTTGCTTGGCCATCGGCGGTGTTAGTTATTCGTGTAATTGTCGGCCGCGCAAGCAGCGGAGAGACGGCAGCCCGGTTGGCAGGCGCCGCAGCGATGAAAAAAACGGTGCGTTATCCAATAGTCGGGCGGAAAATTTGCCCCTGGTGGCAATTATCCCAGACTAGCAATCCGGCGTTGCAGATTTGTTACAACGCCCAGGATATAACGCGTGGCGTGCAATAGCGGTTAGTTTATGCGACGGCGGAGCGCAGGGCGACGGACCGGACTGGATGCGTCCAGTGTACGAGCTCCATGTGTCCGTCGTAGTGCTCGACGATGGCCGTGCAACTGTCAACCCAGTCGCCGCAATTGATATAGGTCAGGCCGCTGACGCATTTGATGGCAGGGGTATGAATGTGGCCGCAGATAACGCCGTCCAACCCGCGCTGCCTGGCGCTGTGCGCGACCGACTCCTCGAAATTGCTGATGAAGCTCACCGCGTGCAGCACGTTGCGCTTCACGTAGTCGGCGAGCGACCAGTGGCCCGAGACGCCGAGCTTGCGCCGCACGAGGGACAGCAGGCGGTTGAGATGCACGAGCCAGGTGTACGAAATGTCACCCAAAATGGATACCCAGCGGTGGTACGTCGTCACCTGGTCGTACTCGTCGCCGTGCAACAGCAGATAGCGCTTGCCGTCGGCGGCGGTGTGCACGTAATCGCGGACGAGATTGATGTCACCGAAGGCGCTGCCGATGTAATCGCGCAGCGCCTCGTCGTGATTGCCCGGGATCAAATAAACGCGCACGCCGCGGCGGGCTTGCTTGAGAATTTTCTGCACCACCGTATTGTGCAACTCCGGCCAGTAAATGCCGCGGCTCATCGCCCAGAAATCGATGATGTCGCCGACCAGGAAAATATTCTCGCAGTGATATGCCTTGAGCAGCGACAGCAACTGCCCGGCGCGGCACGCGCGGGTACCGAGATGTATGTCCGACAAAAACAGCGAACGTGCGCGCCGCGCAACCGGTTCGGCATCCGTCATGCGTAGAACGGGCTCCGCGGCGAATCGCGCGATCCGTTCTTCAAGTGGATGACCGCGCCTCTGCGTAACCGGCATGCTGCTCGTGCACCGCGATTGCGTCCCGCAGCGCGGTTTCGAATTCGCTGTGCACTGCTTCCCAGTCGATGCGCTCGGCGGTCTCGCGCGCGCGGCGGCCGAGACTCGCGATGCGCTGCGTATCGCCGGCGAGATTGGCGGCGAGCGCGATGAATTCCGGCGCATTGTCGAAATCCGCGACCAGTCCGTTGCGGCCATGCTGGATATGCTCGGCCGCCGCCGCGTAATCGTAGGCAATCACGGCGATTCCGCTCGCCATCGCTTCGACTGTGACGTTGCCGAACGTTTCGGTGGTGCTCGGGAACAGAAAGACATCGCCCGTCGCATAGTGGGCCGCGAGATCCTCGCCCGTGCGCATGCCCGCGAATACGCAGTCCGCATGCGCCGATTGCAGGGCGGCGCGCTCGGGGCCGTCGCCGACCAGGACCAGCCGCGTGTCGGGGCGTACCGCCTTCATGGCGGTATACGCCTGCAACACGAGTGGCAGGTTTTTTTCCGGCGCGAGACGGCCGACGTAGAGCGCGACGGGTTGCTGCGGTTTGATGCCCCATTGCTTTCGCAATCGGGCACTGCGCTTGTCGGGATTGAAGAGGCGTGTGTCCACGCCGCGCGCGACGACGCGCAGATTGAGATAGCCGTGCTTTTCCAGGTCTTCGAGCATGGCTGACGTGGGCACCAGCGTGCAACTCGCTTTGTTATGGAATTTGCGCAGGTAGGCGACGATGGGCTTCTTCAGCCAGCCGATGCCGTAATGCTTGCTGTAGCTGTGAAAGTTGGTGTGGAAATCGCTGCTGCACGGAATCTTCAGTTTGATCGCGGCGGCGAGCGCCGACCAGCCAAGCGGACCCTCGGTCACGATGTGCACGAGATCGGGACGTTGCAACGCCCACAGCCGCAGCAACGCCTGTTTGGCGGGCAAGCCCATCTTCAGGCTGTCGTAATTCGGAATGGCGACGCCGCGTTGCAGCACTTCCTCGAAGCCCGGAGTACTCGCCGCATAGTCCCGACTATGCTGGCGCGGCCGTATCAACTGAATCTGATGGTCACGTTGCTGCAAACCGGCGACCATGCGGCTGATCGTCATCGCCACGCCGTTGACTTCAGGCGGGTAGGTTTCTGTGACCACCGCGACGCGCAGTGTTTTGCGCGCGGCCGGTAATTGCTGGCAGATGATTTGCCCGCTGTCCATGCCGCGCATCATGCCGCGGCCTGAAGATATTTTAATGAATCTTTCGTGATGATTGCGTTACGCCGCGCGTGACCGTCAGCCGAAAAAAACCAGCAGCCAGACGATTAGCGCGTTGATCAGCGACAGCATGACCGCCGCGCTGCCGAGGTCTTTCGCGCGCTTGGCCAACGCGTGATCTTCGAGCGAAACGCGGTCGGTGATAGCCTCGATGCCGGAATTGAGCAATTCCACGACCATCACCAGCAGCACGCTCGCGATCATTTGCGCTTTGCCGGTGCCGCTGACCGGCAGGCACAGCGCGGAGGGTATCAGGATGAGCGCGAGCAGTACCTCCTGCCGGAACGCATCCTCGTGCCTGAACGCGGCGCCGAAGCCGTCAAACGAATAGAGCATGGCGTTCCAGATGCGCGTGAAACCGGTCTTGCCTTTGTACGGGCTTTCCGCGGCGGATTTTGCCGCTTTTACGGCATCATGTTTATTTCGGGACGATTGCAAGGCAGGCGCAGGTTAGGGCGGCAACGTTACAACCGTATTACACCACGGCGCCGCGGGCGCCGGCCCGCGTCACCGGCGGCAATCCATGATCACCACGGAAACGTTATCCCGCGGCCAGTAGCGCTCCCGGTACTGCTGCAATGCGCGATCGGTCAGGTCGTCCAGTGTTTCACCTTCCCGGCGTGGAAACTCTTCGCCGTTGATCCACGCAAGGCGCGGCGCGTGGCCTTCGCGGGTGATGACGTAGACGACGTCAATTTTTCCATCGATGAGGCGCCGTTCGATTCTGTCGATGTGAGTTTCATAAATCATGAGTGTTTTTTCCGTTCGCGGACCGCGCGCTGGGAGCGCCCGGCATTGCGCTTCTCAACGGTCGCACAATGCGCCCATTTAAACCGTACGGCATTACGGTATTATGTCAACATCAATGGTGTAAAATCGCGCCCCGTCATATGCGTCGTCCGCAGTCCATGAATGGCGTCCCGTTGCATGCGCATGTCCCACGTCACCGATTACGATTTCGGCATCAGCGCCATCGACTCCGGCTACCAGCGGCCGCGGCTCGATGCGATACATCTGATTGTCGAGGGCGACCGCGCCGCGGTCGTGGATACGGGCGTCAACAGTTCGGTGCCGCGCGTGCTCCAGACCCTGCGCGACAAGGGGCTCGACCCCCGGCAGGTCGATTACGTGATCCTCACGCACATTCATCTCGATCACGCCGGTGGCGCCGGGTTGTTGCTGTCGCAACTCCCCAACGCGAAGCTGACCGTGCATCCGCGCGGTGCACGGCACATCATCGACCCCGCCAAGCTGATTGCCAGCACGCTGGCCGTGTATGGTGCGGAGGCGATGGCGAGTACTTACGGGCAGATCGTGCCGGTGCCGCGCGAGCGCGTGATCGAAACGCCGCACGGGTCGTCGATCGCATTGAACGGCCGCGAGTTCGTGTTTTACGACACGCCGGGCCACGCGCGCCATCATGTTTGCGTGCTCGATACGAAATCCGGGCATTTGTTCGCGGGCGACACGTTCGGGCTCTCGTACCGTGAACTCGATTGCGACGGACGCCAGTTCATCTTTCCGACTTCAAGTCCGACCCAATTCGATCCCGCGGCGGAACATCGCTCGCTCGACCTGATCCGGGGCATGAATCCGGGCGCCATCTATGTCGCGCATTACAGCCGGGTGCACGACATCGCACGCCTCACTGACGATATGCATCGGCTGGTCGACGCGCACGAGGAACTCGCGCGCCGCGAGCGCGATGCGGGCACGGCGCGGCATGCGCGCCTTATGGCGGGCGTGACCGAAATCATATTGGGCGAAGCGCGACGCTACGGCTGGCGGCTTACGCGCGACCAGGTAATCGAAGTCTTCGCCGGCGACATCGAACTCAACGCGCAGGGACTCGCGATCTGGCTCGATACGCTCGACGCGGGCTGACATCAGTGCAGCGGCGCGGCGTGCGCGGGAGAGCGGTCGCAGCGTGTTACAGATTGATCGGCAACCAGGCCGGATCGAGGGGAGTATGCGGCGTCGTCGATGCGCCCGGTCATGCCAGCGTAAGCACCCCTTCCGCCCCCGGTTATTGCGATCCACATCCGGCTTGAGCGAACCTCCCTGCCGTCGATGTGGACGGTTTCGGCACCGCATTGGCCACCGCGCGGGCCGCGCAATCCGCGGCGGTTGCGCAGGGTATATAGCAGCGGTACTGGCGACTCGACGACGTTAACAGTTGCCGCTTGACCGTTGACGTTTAGCGGAATTTTGGCTGGCGTGGTGACGTCCTGCTGGAGCAGGCTGAAGCACTTTATTACTTCGCCGCCCGGATTTCAACGATGCCAAAGCCGCCGCGGGAGGGGCGCCCCGGCCGTTCTGCGCCGCGTGCGGCAGCGGTATTTTCTCTCTAAGATTGCACCACAAGCGCGAAGTTTGGATTACAATCCGCTCAACCCAATTTTTTTGGGTGATATCCCAGTCTATACTGTCAAGGAGAACAGACAATGGCCGCAAAGAAAAAAGCTAGCAAAAAGCCCGCGAAGAAAAAATCCGCACGTAAACCCAGCGCGGCATTCATGAAGCCGATGCATATTTCCGCAGCGCTCAGCCCAGTAATCGGCGCCGGTCCCTACCCGCGCACCGAGGTCACCAAGAAATTGTGGGGCTACATCAAGCGCCACGGGCTGCAGGACAGCAAGAACCGCCGCAACATCAATGCCGACGACAATCTCAAAGTAGTGTTTGGCGGCAAGAAGCAGGTGTCGATGTTCGAGATGACCAAACTGGTCAGCAAGCACCTCAAGTAATTCCCGTCACCGGGTAAACCGGGTTCGACGCGAGTAGTAAAGAATCGGCCAGTGCCGCGCGAGCGGTACTGGCCGTTTTTATTGGCTGCGCAGGGGCGCCTTAGTGCCGCGCCCGCAGCGCCGCGATGCGCTCCTCCATCGGCGGATGGGTCGAGAACAGCGCCATGAAGCCCGGCTTGTCGCTGATGCCGGAGGTGGCAATCGACTTGGGCAGTGCGCCGGGTTCGAGTCCACCGAGGCGTCCCAGCGCGTTAATCATCGGCTGGCTGGAGCCCAGTAGCTGCGCGGAGCCGGCATCGGCGCGGAATTCGCGCTGGCGTGAGAACCAGGCGACGATTATCGACGCGAGGACGGAAAACACGATCTGGCATACGATCACCGTCACGTAGTAGCCGGGGCCGGTGCCGCGCTCGCTCTTGAACACGGCCTTGTCGATGATATAGCCGACGATGCGCGCGAGGAACACCACGAAGGTATTGACGACGCCCTGGATCAGGGTGAGCGTCACCATGTCGCCGTTGGCGACATGCGATACTTCGTGGCCGAGAACCGCTTCAACCTCATCCCGGCTCATGGCTTGCAGCAATCCAGTGGAGACCGCGACCAGCGCCGAGTCTCTGAACGCGCCGGTGGCGAACGCATTAGGCGCGCCCTCGTAGTACGCGACCTCCGGCATGCCGATGCCGGCCTTGTCGGCGAGCTTGCGCACGGTGTCGACCAGCCAGCGCTGCTCGGGGCCTTCGCTGCCGTCGACCACCTGCGCGCCGGTCGACCACTTCGCGATCGGCTTCGACATCAGCAGCGAGATGAAAGAGCCGCCGAAGCCGACGATCAACGAGAATACCAGCAGCATGCCGACATTGAGACCGCTCTCGGTCAGGAAGCGGTCGACGCCGAGCGCGCCCAGCACCACCGACAGCACCAGCATTACGGCAAGGTTGGTTAGCAGGAACAATACGATACGTTTCATGGTCAGGGTTTCCGGTTGGCTTGAAATCAGGTTGTGCGATTCTACACGCCGGGTGTGACCGCGCAAGCAGGGCGCAGTTCCCGGACTAACCCGCCTGGCTCAGGGCTTGCGAAAAAAATATCCGCCGCCCACCAGCAGCGCGGCCATCGTCCAGAATACCGGCGTCATGCCGAGGGCTGCGCCCAGCGCGCCGAATAGCAGAGGTATCACCGTCTGGCTGATGTTGATCAAGAGCGTGCGCACGCCGATGGCCTCGGCGCCCCGGCCCGGCGGCGCCTTGTTGTAGAGCAGCGACATGATCATCGGTTGCGCGCCGCCGAGACCGGCGCCGAGAAAGAACGCGAGTCCGATCAGCACCGGCACGGTTTTCACGAGCGGGAAGATAAACAATGCGATGCCGGTGGAGATCATCGCGCCGATCAGCATTTGCCATTCGCCGAGGCGATGGATCACGAGCGGCATGGCGAGCCGCACCACGAATACCGCGCCGCCGAACGCCCCCAGAATAAGCCCGATGGTCGACGCCGACAGGTTGATGTTGGAGCCGTGGATCGGCACCACGAACGAAAAGAGGTCCCACACCATGGACAAGAGTCCGCTCACGATAAACACCCGCCGCATCGTCCGGCCGCGCAGCAAATCGATCAGCCGGCGCGGTTTCGCGCCGGGCGCGTCGGGCGGCTGCAGCGGCGTTTCGATGCGCTTGATAAGAAGCGCGAGCAGGGTGACGAGCGCAAAGCAAGCGAGCAGCAGCATGGTGCGGCGGTAACCGATCCCGTCGATCGCGAATCCCGCGACCATTGGCCCGAGAAATCCCGAAGTTGAAAAACTGAGTGCAAGCCAGCTGAAGTTCTTGGCGCGGTCCTCAGGGCGGCCGATCACCGCCGCCAGATAGTTGACCGCGATATGGAAGAGGATAAAACCCGACCCAACGAGGCAACTGGTGACAAACAGCGCGGGCAGCGTCGGCCATATCACGGCCACCATGATGCCGGTGAACAGCGCGGTGGCACCAATCAGCATCGGCCTGCGCACACCAATGCGGTCGATCAGGCGTCCGACCGCAACCGAGAAGGTCATCGGCAACAACGCAAGCAATGACAACAACACGCCCACGGTAAACGGTGACGCTTGCAGGTGCAGTGCGAAGAGGGACAGCGTGACGCGGGTGCCCGCGTACGCGAGATGCAGCATGATGGTGAACGGCAGTACGAAAGCGAGAGTCACTTAGAGTGCCTAACATGATGAAACGCGCGATGCGCTGTCACGATTTTGGCTCAGGGCTAGAAGAAAGTCCTGCGGCTTAGTCATTCTAAGCAAGGGACTTTCGACAATGAGGCGCCGTGACTCGTTAGCCGCAGGCCCACTTGCGGGAACGGTGCCCATGCCCCCGGATAGTATCTGCGCCTCCTGTCCCCCGTCTCCGCCCTCCACGCGACGCCGCGTTGCTCGTCTTGGCAATAGAATGACTATTGCCTTCACCGGGCGCCTTGCCATCACCAATTCTGGCTGCAACGCACACGTGTTTCATTATGTTAGGCGCTCTACAGTTTGCCCCTGGCCTGCGCTCCGGTATAATTACCGCCTTTCGTCCATTCCCCGATAGCTCAGCTGGTAGAGCAACGGACTGTTAATCCGTGTGTCCCTGGTTCGAGCCCAGGTCGGGGAGCCAGACACGCAGGAGGGTTAGCCATCGGCTAACCCTCTTTTCATTTTCCGCACCGCTGCAAACCTAACACCCCAATTCCGCGCTCACCATGGCCCTCAAGGCAACCATCTGCAAGGCGACTGTGCAAATCGCCAACATGGATCTCAGTTATTATCACGACCATGTACTCACCATCGCGCGCCACCCGTCGGAAACCGACGAGCGCATGATGGTGCGGATATTGGCGTTCGCGCTGCATGCCAGCGACACGTTGTCGTTCGGCAAAGGACTCAGCACTGACGACGAACCGGATCTCTGGCAAAAAGACCTGACCGGCTCGATTCAAACCTGGATCGACGTCGGCCTGCCCGACGAAAAACGCATACGCAAAGCCTGCGGTCGAGCGGATGCAGTGTTCGTCTACAGCTACGGCGGCCACGGCGCGAGCCTGTGGTGGGACCAGGTCAGCGCCAAGCTCGAACGGACGCGCAATCTAACGGTGATCAACCTGGCGCAAGCGAGCACGCGCGCTTTGGCCAGGCTCGCGGGCCGCAACATGCAATTGCATTGCACGATCCAGGACGAGCAGATCTGGCTGGCGGATGAAAAAGAAACCGTGCAGGTGGAAACGGCGACGGTCAGGCTGCCGGCGGACCCAGCGCACTGATACGCAAGTCCCGCCGTCGCGCG